>JAAUTT010000596.1 GCA_012031335.1 Bacteroidales bacterium
TATTGGATTTAAAACCTGGGAAAGGCGATGTTGCCAAACTAGGATATGCCGAGATGATTCCTGGAACAGAGTATTGGATTGGTACCGGAATTTATATAGACAATATTGAAGAAAAGAAAACTTCGATTGCTAACCTTATTTCGGCCAAGATATCCAAAGTCCTCTTTGTTGTGATGATTATGGTTGTTGTACTTTTAAGTTGTTTGTTTGCGATTAGTTATCTTATAGGGCGAAGTATTACGCAACCTATCATGAAAGCGTTAAAGATAACCAAACGATTGTCCGATGGCGATTTGACAGTTTATTTCGATGCCGTATACTCTGACGAGGTGGGAACTTTGATGAAAGCGCTCCAGCACATGGTGTCGAAATTGCAGGATGCACTTACAACAATCAAGGAAGCCGCCGATACAGTTGCATCTTCGAGCAGGCAATTAAATGCCGCCTCCGTCCAGATTTCGGAAGGGGCTAATATGCAGGCATCATCGGCTGAGGAACTTGTTACTTCTATTGAACAAATGGCGGCAACGGTAAATGCAAATTCCGACAATGCCAGCCAAACCGAGAAGATAGCCCAAGCAGTTGCCAACAAAGTGAAAAGTGGAAACGAAACGGCAAATAAATCGGCAAAAACAATGACCGACATTGCTGGGCGTATTTCTATTATTGGCGACATTTCGTTTCAAACTAATCTTTTGGCGCTAAATGCAGCCGTTGAAGCTGCCAGGGCAGGAGACTACGGCAAAGGCTTTTCTGTTGTAGCTGCCGAAGTGCGAAAACTGGCCGAACGAAGTAAAAATGCTGCCAGTGAAATTGATAATCTTTCTCGTTCAGGTCTGTCTTTAACTGCAGAAACAAAGGAATTGCTCGGCAGCATCGTTGAAAACATGGAGAATACCATGGAGCTTGTATTAAAAATTGTTACAGCCAATAAGGAACAAAATACTGGAATAGGACAAATTAACAAGGCAATACAGCAACTCAATGAAATTATTCAGCAAAATGCTGCCTCAGCCGAAGAAATGGCTTCGAGTTCCATGCAGTTAACCGAGCAATCGCACAGGTTAAAAGAGTCGGTTTCGTTTTTCAATATGGGTTAACATTATCTGAATACGATTGATTGGTCTCCGTTAATAATTTGTTTTATATGTGATTAAATAGTGCAATTTTTCGCAAATTGAATACATATTATTTTGAACCTTTATCCCCAAATTTGGGAAAGGCTTCTTTGGCCGGGTTTGTACAACTGATCAATGGAGAATCCATGATAACAATCTGTTGTACACATGAATGTTCCATTTGACAACTAAAACAAAATATAAACAGAGAACAAAGCTTTTAATTTATGTTACATGGTAGTTACCAGGTATTTTTTACCAATATAGTTAAATCCATTTCGACAGAAAGGATTTTTCACGATCCCCTTCATACCCTCACCTATGGCACCGATGCCAGTTTTTATCGGCTGATTCCCAAAATTGTTGTCAAGGCGAAAGATGAACAGGAGGTGTCTTTCATTCTGGCCGAAGCCAGCAAACTTAATTTGCCTGTGACTTTCCGCGCTGCCGGTACCAGTCTCTCGGGTCAGGCTATTTCCGATTCCATTTTGCTGATTGCAGGTGAACATTGGAAAAAGTACGAAATACTGGAGAATGGAAATAAGGTCAAGCTTCAGCCTGGGTTGATAGGTTCTAGGGTAAATACATTATTAGCGCCCTATAAACGAAAAATAGGTCCCGATCCTGCTTCCATCAATTCAGCCCTCATCGGCGGTATTGCAGCTAACAATGCCAGCGGGATGTGTTGCGGCACAAGCGATAACTCTTATAAAACGGTTGCCGGAATGCGCATCATCTTTCACGATGGAACGGTGCTCGATACTTCCAGCGAACAAAGTAAAGGCGAATTCAGAAAATCGCACCCGCAAATTATCGAAAGCATTGAGAAGCTCCTGACTAAAGTTAAAAATAACGAAGCTCTTGCTGAGCGTATCCGTCATAAATTCAAGATAAAAAACACAACAGGATATAGTCTGAATGCCCTGGTCGACTTCACCGATCCGTTCGATGTGATAGAGCATCTGATGATCGGCTCGGAAGGTACCCTGGGTTTTATTGCCGAAATCACTTACCGCACAGTTCCCGAGCCGCCTTTCCGCGCAAGCGCCCTGATGATTTTCCCTGATATCGAAAAGGCCTGTCAGGCTGTTTCACTGCTGAAAGCCGCCCCGCTTAGTGCCATTGAGCTGATTGACAGGGCTGGTTTGCGAAGTGTGGAAGATCAGAAAGGGATGCCGCCATACCTCACAACATTGTCTGCTTCAGCGAGTGCCTTGCTGGTTGAAAGTCTTGCGATGGATAAACATACGCTCGACCAGCAGATTGAGACGGTGATTCAAACCATTTCTCATATACCGCTGGAGATCCCTTACTCGTTTACCGATGTGCCGGCCGAGTATGCACTTCTCTGGAAAATCCGCAAAGGGCTGTTTCCCTCGGTTGGGGCGATGCGGAAAACCGGTACCACGGTTATCATCGAGGATGTTGCCTTTCCTCTGCCAAGATTGGCAGAGGCTACACTTGACCTCCAGTCTCTTTTCAAAAAGCATGGATATCACGAGGCGGTGATATTCGGTCATGCCCGCGATGGGAATCTTCACTTTGTGTTTACACAGGATTTTAGCACAGCATCCGAAGTGGAACGTTACGAGCGTTTTATGGACGAAGTGGCAACCCTGGTCGTTGATAAATACGATGGATCGCTCAAGGCGGAACATGGTACAGGTCGCAATATGGCTCCTTATGTTGAAAAGGAATGGGGCGCCGAAGCTTATCAATTAATGAAGGAAATTAAGCAGATTTTCGATCCTGGGAATCTGCTCAATCCGGGAGTTATTCTCAATTCCGACCCAAAAGCGCATCTGAAGGATTTAAAACCCTTGCCACCAGCCCACGAAAGGGTGGATAAATGCATCGAATGTGGATTTTGCGAACCCAGTTGTGTTTCGGCTGAACTTACCTTAACTCCCCGCCAGCGTATTGTGGCTTACCGCGAAATAAAACGGTTGACAAGCACCGGACATGAGCCGCACATTGCCGCATCACTTATAAAGGATTACCAGTACCAGGCAAACGAGACTTGCGCTACCGATGGTCTATGTGCAATTAGTTGTCCAGTGAAAATAGATACCGGTAAGCTGATTAAGGAGTTGCGATTTGAACAGCATACAGCCCAT
This sequence comes from Bacteroidales bacterium, assembly GCA_012031335.1. Next base: position 3,236 of record JAAUTT010000596.1, read on the forward strand.
GAGGATAAGATTGCCATGTGGGTAGCCGATCACATGGATTCGGTGACTTCCAAAGCCCGTTTCGCCCTTTCTGCGGTGAATATGTTCCACTCCATCCTTGGTACCTCCCTTATGCGGGGTATTTCCGGAGGTTTCAGAAAGCTTTCAGGAAACAACATTCCGCTGTGGACTCCCTACATGCCATCGGGTTCGAAAAAGATTAAACATGAAAGGGTGATAGGCCTGAATCCCAAAAAGTGGTGTATTTCCCGTCTTGCATCAACCGCGCCATGGGCGTTTCGAAAGATTACAGCGAAGAAGTGCAGCTCACCGAAAAATTCCGGCAACTCATCCGCAAAGCCGGTTACGAGGTTGTTTTCCCTGAAAACATGGATAAACTTTGTTGCGGCATGGCCTTTTCGAGCAAAGGATTTAAGGAAGCCGGACATAAAAAATCATTAGAACTGGAAACTGCTCTGCAAAAATCCAATGAGAATGGAAAATATCCCGTGGTTTGCGATATGAGCCCGTGTCTGTATACCATGAAGGACAATTTCTCGTCGGGACTGAAATTATATGAACCTGTGGAATTCATTCTCGAATACCTGGCACCCAACCTGGAATTTGAACCGGTTGATGAAACTATATCGGTATTCACTGTGTGCAGCATGAAAAAGATGGGACTGGAAGAGAAACTGGTGCAATTAGCCAGGATGTGTGCCACCCATGTGGTTGTTCCCGAAACCAACTGCTGTGGTTTTGCCGGCGACCGCGGTTTTAGTTATCCCGAATTAAACAAACACGGCTTGCGATATCTGAAGGAACAGATTCCTGCCGGTGTAAAAAACGGTTATTCCACCAGTCGCACCTGCGAAATTGGTATCAGCGAACACAGCGGCCTATCGCATAAATCGATTGTTTATTTGGTGGACAGGGTAACGCGGGGGCGGTAAAAAAAACGCAACGCGTTTTTTTTTGTCGTAGAGACGCGATGCATCGCG
>JAAUTT010000597.1 GCA_012031335.1 Bacteroidales bacterium
CAAGAATTATGGCTTTATAAAACACAAAAAAGATAGGAACGAATATCAGTAAAAAGATTAGTGAGTTTGCAAATATTCCAAAACCTAAAATGAGAAGGATATTCCCCAAATACATTGGGTTGCGACAAACTTTATAAATCCCATCGGTTACAAGTGTTTCAGCATGGATTTGTCTTTTTTGTCCTCCTCTGATGATATATACAAGACCGATTGTAATGCTACGGATTAAAACACCGATGCCAATTATAAATAGCCCTATTGTTAAAGCCCATTTATCAGGGCAAAGGGGAGTGGTCGGAATAAATAATGCGGCGTAAAAAAAGGGGAATAATACATTCCGGTAATGAAATAGCCAGTTTCCAAATTTAGCAATCATATTTATTGGGTTTTAGGTTATTTGTTTTTAAGAGCTACCAAGCCTGTGAAATTATACCACTTAAAAAATGGCTCAATTGAATCAAAACCAGCCTCTGTAAGGAGCTGAATATTTTCACTCAGTTTGTAAGGGATTAGAATATTTTCGAGAGCTTCGCGTTTTTGGGCAATTTCCAAATCGGCGTAACTATTTCGGCGTTTTAAGTCGTAATAGTATTTTATAAACTGCCGATTAAATTCATTGCTTTCTCCTAATACTTTTTCGACCAAAATCAGGCAGCCTCCGGGATTCAGTTGATTATATATTGACTGTAGCAATTTTAAGCGGTTTAAAGGCCGTACAAACTGCAAGGTCAAGCATAGGATAACAACTGAGGCGTTTTTAATTTCTACATCTTTGTTCAAATCGGCTTGTAGCAAACAAAATGGGCGGGATAAACCAGCTTTTTAACAGATTTTCTTTGCAGTTATCCAACATTTCATTTGACTCATCGAACCCTACGAATTGAATTGAAGCATCAATAGCGGTATTGAGCGACAGAAAAGTTGTACCTGTTGAACATCCCAAATCGTAAAGCGATGTGGATGGTAACGCATAGTCTTTTGCTATCTCGGTTACCATTCGCTGAATTTCGAGATAAAAAGGGACGGAACGAACGACCATGTCGTCAAAAACTTTTACAACAGCGTTGTCAAACTTGAAATCGGTTGATTTTGCAAGCGGTTCTTTAAAAATTGTGTCTTTATTCATTTTGCCTAAGGTTTAAAAAAGCCCGGGGTACTATGAAAAAACTATTATTAACCAGTAAACCAATTTAAATTCCCCCGGGCCCAATTATTTAATATATGATTTTAAGTAAAACCTGATTTTTGATTTTAATATAACTTGTGAAGGTGCTGTCATTTTCCACCTTCGGTGTGACCAAAGCCAATCTTCGGGCTTGGCAATAATTATTTTTTCGAGTGCACGCATGTACAAGACGGTAATTTCACTTACGCAGGTAATTAAAGGATTTGGACAAAGCAACTTGAGCTCTATGGTGTAATAGCCTCTTTTAACCCGCTGCACATTACAAAAAATTACCGGAAGGTTAAATAGACGGGCATAACTCTCTATGCCATGCAAACAGGCTGTTTCGTGGTTAAGGAATTTTACCCAATATGCTTTTTTTCGGCTTCCCGGACTTTGGTCGCTTACCATAAAGTATGCTTTAGGTTTTTCGTGATTTGACCTGATTGAAAATTTCGAATCGTAAATGGAAATGAATTGCATTTTATTGTTCATTCGCTTTTTGAGAATAAACTTGTTAATGTAATTGTTTGACATAGGCTTATAAAATGCATATACCTTATGCCGGAATATTGAGTCGGCAGCCTGAGTACCCCATTCCCAATTACCGTAATGACTCATAGCCATAATTACATCTTGTCCGGACTCAAAAAACTTGTCCGCTATTTCGGGATTGATGCACTTGTACCTTTTTAGAATGGTTTCGGGGTTTAATGAATACCCCTTTATGCTCTCTAATGCAATATCGCAAAGGTTTTTATAGAAATTACGGGTTATTTGTCGTAATCGTTTCTTGCTTTTTAGAGGAAAAGAAGCTTTAAGATTGCTGTACACTGTCTTATACCTGTATCTTAAAATATACTGAATTACAAAAGAACAAACGTCGGAAAAGAAATATAGCAGCCAAAAAGGCGTAACAGAAAGAATTATTTGAAGCAATCTAAAGACGAAATATTCCAGTTTTTTTCTCATTTCTACGCTCTTAATTCATTATGAATATGACAAAATTGTATTAATCAGAAGTTCATCATTCATCTTAGGAATAAAACAGGCTGCGCCAGCTTCCAAAAGTTGGTTTTCGATATGCTTATCGTCTAGGGCGGAGTGAATAATCACTTTCATGAAAGGAAATTCCGCCTTTATGGTTTTAAGTATTTCCAAACCATTTGATTCTGGCATATTGTAGTCGAGCAAAACAATATCAATTTTAATGTTTGACAATATGTTTAATGCCTTAGAGCCGGAAGTTGAAGTGATAACTAAGAAATTATATTTATCCAACAAACTACGTAATGACAGCAGTGTAAGCTCATCGTCATCTATTATCAGATGGTAAAGGCAAAAGGATGGCTTATTCGGGAATTGGGTTGAATATGTTTGTCGTTTAATAAAACCGAATTTACTTCCCGATTTTTACGTTGTATTGTTTTTTGCAGTTGATTCTTTTTCATAGCAGAAACGAGTTTATTTGTTAAATGAGGTGTTTGTATTTATGCAAAAGGTTATACCAGTTGATAGGTTAAAAACATCAAAAACACTAATTTGACGAGATGTAAAAAGGTTGGCTAAGTATTTATCCATAGTTCCTATTTCGAAATAAAGGCCAAGCCTGGAGATTCCAAGTTGTTGACTTTTACAAACCAGTTCGTATTTACGGCCAAGAAAGGGCGCGATGTGAATTGCATTAGTATAATAATAGCCATCTGGAAAATAATTGGGGTACTTTAAATACGTGTTTTTGGTAATGCCATAATTAATGTTGGTACCAAAGTTTGCCGATGTATATAGCTTGCTAAATAATTGCCTTGAAAAAATGCGGAAATACGTTTTTAAGGCAATTGTATGAACCGCTGCATCGTTTAGCGATTTTGGAAGATAGCCGTAAATTAGGCCAAGGTATATCTTTTCGTTTTTGAAAGAAGTTCCCAGTCCAATGGAAGCCAAACCTACATTTCCGGCAAATTGGAGGTTGGCATAGTATGGTCTGGATTTTATAGAATCGTTTAAACTTTGCGCCATCGAAAAATGGTAACAGAGTATTAGCAAAACCAGACTTATAAATATTGAACTACGCATTCCATTAAAATTTAATTTTACGAGAAACATAAACTGTGTCGCAAAGCCCTACAAGTACCATTAACCTGCGGTTAACAGCACCAACAATAATATGATGAGCTTCAAGTTTTTTGTAACCGTAATTGTGTTCATGTCCATGAATTAAAAGTGTATGATCAGGCTCCCTGTTTATTAATTGTTTCACTTCTTCGAAATAAGGAGAAAGTTGGTCTGACCATGGAGGGATGTGCGCAAAACCCACCTCCACAACACTTGTGGTATCCAAAAGATTTGAATTTAGCCATTCGAAATCGGGCAAAGTATTGTTGTTTTCCCATACTACATCGTCGAACCCAATAAAGTGATAGTCGCCGATATTAAAAGTAAAGTTTGTGGGGCCAAACATTTTCTTGTAAATAACCGAACCGTTCGAACGGTAATCGTGATTGCCGATAATGGTAATATATGGCACTTTTAAATTTTTCATTACACTATTGTACCATTCAAATTCTTTCGCTAGACCTTCATCGGTAATATCGCCACAAACCACCACAAAACTTATATTTTTAAGCTGGTTAATTTTTAGGGTGGCATCGTAAAGTTCATCGTACCAGGCATGCACATCGGCAAGGGCAACAAACCAAAGTGTATCGGAAGGATTATGAGGTGCAATTTTGTCAATATTCCTTGCATTCAGGTTCGTTTTTGAAACATCGGCATCGTAGGGGCTATACTGAAAGAGGTCTTCACATGAGTTAAGACCTAGTAACAAAAGAAAGGTTACAAGAATGCCCAATAAACGCTTCATGATGATTAATAGATTAACTGAACTACCCATTCATTCCCTTCAATGAAATGATAAATTTTCCCTTCGCGTGAGAGCCAGCCAATGGCCATTAGTATTTCCTGCTCACTAAGTGATGTTTGGTCTTTTAACTCAATGAATTGGCATAGAGCCTATTTTTTCGAGGGCTTGCCATACTTTTGCCGGCAT
>JAAUTT010000598.1 GCA_012031335.1 Bacteroidales bacterium
GACAACCGGTGTGTGGAGGTTGCAGCCGGTACCGAATTGGTGCTTCGCAAGGCTGGGTTTAGTTTCCGTATGGTACGCTTCCGCAACAATACCTTTAGTGCCACCATACGCAATAAGCTGTTGTGGGGAGCTGACGTACGTAACTAATATTTTTGTCAGATTTTTTGGTTTATACCTTTGTCATAAAATATTAATTCCTTAACTTTATAAATACTATCCCGAAAAATTAAAAAAATGAGGAAATATTCTGTCCTTCTCATTCTGTCGCTGGTCACATTCACGGTGGATGCACAACGTTGGAAACTTAAACGATATGAAGGAATAATAAGCAATATTATGTGACACCTCTTGTATTCTACAGTAATGGCATGGTTTATACAATGCGCAGAGGGATATGGGAGGATTCTGTATGCACAAACAATGTCGATCATCAGGAAAGTTTACCTCATACAAATTTGATGAATACTTTTTACCAGCAAAATAGAACTTGCTTAAAAACTAAAAAGGACTGCATAGGATGGGGAAAGTATAGCGTATATGGGGATTCACTTCATATAGAATACTATGACAGGGCATGGAAACATATAGTCATTCAGTCAAATAAACTTCTTTTGACTGAATTATATGGGCGAATTTTGAATGACAGTACAATTTTGTTATCAGGTATAAACTATCCAAAAATCATGATTTTCATTTTATTAGAAGTGAGATAAAACCTGATTCATTGTATTTTACAAAAAAAATGAAAAACGATAATACAATATTTACATCATGCTGGTTTCAGTAAAACTTGCAAGCTCTTAGCTCACTGGTCTGTTTTTTATTGTGGGATATAATTGTTCGCAAAACACCTCACGTTGAATAATCTCATTGGGCAGTTAGCAAAAAGTCTCCGATGCATCTTTAACAGCTATTATTAATTGAAAATTAAATGAAATTGATGGTTATGAAAACAAGATTAATTTATATAATTATTGTCCAGGCTTTTTTATTTGTTAGCTGTGGGGAAATTAAGATTGGTTTTAAAGCTAAACCATCTGACGATAATAATGTAAAATATAAGCAATGCGAACAATGTAAAATACAACCTCGGTCTGGAAATAACAGGGATTTACGTTATGGATATTATTTTGATATCAAAGAAAGTAAATGTAAAATGATTTCTTACTCAACTGGTGATGGGAGTATTCCTCCTCCTTTCAGTACAATGGAAGAATGTAAATCATGTTGTGGTAATTAGGGTAAAGGGTAATATATTTCGATGGTAAATTTTGCGTTGAATTCCCTTTAGCTTGAAAATGCTTAAAACGGTAACCCTTAGGCATTGAAAAAACTTGAAAAATTGGGTGGTGTTAATTGTAAAAAATATTAAAAATGGAATTAATAAAGTGTTGTATACAGTTTAAACAAAGGAAAATGAACATACAATTAAAATCAGAACGGATTTTTTTTCTTGTGATATTTCTTTTTGGCAGTTTGCCTTTTTTAAATGCTCAGTACTATCCGCATAAAAACAATACCGATTATAAAGAACCCTACCGGGGGCAATATCATTTTAGTCCTAAGTCCGAATGGATGAATGACATTAATGGACTGGTATACCAGGGAGGGAAATACCACATGATTTATCAATGGGGGAAGGAAGTTCGTCATGGAGGATATGCAACCAGTACCGATTTGTTGCATTGGGATGATAAAGGAGTTGCTTTAATCCCCCGGAAATCTTTCCTGCCAGCCGATGCAAAACGCAATGTTTCTGGCGATCAGGTGTATTCAGGAAGTGCAGTTGTTGTTTCGGGCCTGGCAGCAAAAAAGATAACAGGTTCGGAGAAAGAAGCCATTGTTGCTATTTATACCGGTACAGCTAAAGGTACATGTCTGGCATGGAGCAATGGTAGCGGAAATACATGGCATGATTACAAAGCAAACCCTGTTGCAAATTTAACAGAGGGTGATAATCCTAGAGACCCGCGTGTTTTTTGGTATAAACCTGCAAATAAGTGGATAATGGCAATTTATGAAACAGGTACAACTTTTTATAGTTCCGGTGATTTATTAAAATGGGAGTATCTGAGCAATATAGACTTTGGATTTGAATGTCCTGATATTTTTCAATTGCCCCTGGATGGCAATAAGCAAAATAAAAAATGGATATTGATGGATGCCAATGGCTCATACCTGGTGGGTGAGTTTGATGGTAAAACATTTAATAAGGATGAAGGCCAGAATACTTTTGTTATGGATGATGGACCGGATTTTTATGCTGCCCAAACATTTCCTGTGGGAAACTTGCCGAATGATGATGATAGAGTAATTCAGATTGCATGGATGGATCATTGGAACGGTGGTGTAGGCGAACAGGGGTGGGAGCGCAACGCTACATTTCCGGTATCTTTGGGACTAGTTTCTTTAAATGGACAAAAACGTATTACACGAAACCCAATAAATGAATTTTCCTTACTTTACGAAAACACAAAGAAGTGGAAAAACCAATTAATTCCCGCCGATACAAATTTACTCGAGGGAATTCAGTCAAAGAAATTTGAACTTTCCCTTGAAGTTGATTTAAATGAAACTACAGCGCTGACCTTTGGAATAAAAGTAGCTAACAGATACATTATATACGATGTTCACAATAAAAAACTTGAATCTCACGAATTGTTGCCGGATGCATCAAACCATATCCGCATAAAAATATTAATCGATTGGGGACAACTTGAAATATTTGGGAATGATGGCATTTTTTCATACACCCAACAGTTTGCTTTTTCACCGGATCATGCTAATATGGAATTGTTTTCAGATGGAAAGGTAAAATTAGTGTCAATGGAATTTCACGAATTAGCACGCATATGGTAAAAGATAAAACATTATTTAATAATCTGTAGGCCAATAATTAAGGGTTAAAGTCGAAGCTACAACCCCGAATAATATATTGGTTGAATTCCCGGCTTTATGAAAATGCTTCTAATGGATTTTTATCGATAGCAGCAAACAAACTGCGATAATGACAACAAAAAGAATGATTGAAAAAATATTACAACGACAAAACGATAACGGTGGACATTTTTGGTCAAGAGCAGATGGCGATATACATGCGCCTTTGGGATTTTCAACCATTGATACCTTATCAGTTCTTGGCGAGATTGGTTTTTCAATGAATGATAATCCGCAGATAGCAGATGCTATTGATTTTTTATTCGCCTACCAAACACCGGAAGGTTGTTTTAAATATTCGCTCAAAAGCTCAAAACTGCCTTGTTTAACAGCTCGGATAATTGCAGCATTAGGGAGACTTGGTTTAAGAAATGATTATAGGATTGAGAAAAGCTACAAATGGATGCTAGACTCTCAATGCAATGATGGCGGTTGGAGATGCCCGACTGTAAAATCAGGCAAGTCTCCTATGACTGATGCCAGTAATCCTGGAACAACTTTATATGTTCTGGATGCTTTCCGGTTTAGGGATAACTCTGCTGCTGATTTAGAAAAATTGAATATAGGAGTCGATTTTTTACTGCAACATTGGGAAATACGCCAGCCGATTGGGCCATGTGGATTTGGAATTGGTTCGGTATTTATGAAAGTTGAATACCCGTTTTTACGATATAATCTGTTTTACTATGTTTATGTTTTGTCATTTTATGATATCGTCAAGAATGACAAGCGATTTCAGGAAGCATTTAATACACTTAAAAATAAATTGAAAATGGGAAACTGATTCCCGAAAATCCGCATAAAGCATGGTGTGAATTTGATTTTGCCAGAAAAGGCCAAGTAAGTGAGATTGGGACAAATCGATGGATAGAAATAATTAGCAATATTGAGCAATGAAGGACATATTGTCAAAGAGACCAAGAGTATGAATATCCTAAAATGGCTTGAAATACTTATTAAGAGATTAATTTCTTTAAATATAATTTCAAAAAATTAATTAAGAAAAAATTAAAAACGAGTGATAAATAAAATATCTATTCATTTTGAAAATCAATAATGAATAATCAGTATGAATAATGAATTAATATTTATTTTTTTGTCTTCTTTCGTGTCGCTTTTTGATGATTTTTCTTTTCAACAAGAAACTTGTGCAGCTAGAAGACTCGGTCAAACCTGCCTGCTCTTCTGTGAACTAGGATAAAAGCGACAGACCACTGGCAGATCAAAAATCAGAAGTAATAATAATGCAGCTTATAGTAATGAAGCAGA
>JAAUTT010000599.1 GCA_012031335.1 Bacteroidales bacterium
GTCAGCGGAAAGATAGTAATTCCGCCACGACCCGCTTTCGGCCTGAAATCCCATTTGTTCATAGGACGAGGCCAGCCACTGCCGAGCAAGCGCGTCATCAGGTTTGCAAAGATGACCTGGTTCAATAGGTCCGCTGCCCAGCGGTAGTCGCCGTCGCGGAACGCCTCAATACCTACGTTCCGACTCGCTTCAATGCCCCCATAGCATCGACAATTCGCTTGGCACGTTCTTCCAATTCACGTGCTCGTTTGCCATCATTTTCACGTCGACGCGATTGTCTCTTTTTCTTTATTACTATTCCGTGATGATTTCTTGCTTAACTTCGATGTCACCGTTGATCTGCTTTCCCCGGTCACCATGAATGGTGGTGCTTTCTTCACCAAGACAATATCAGGCATAATAAAATTATAATAAAATCTTTTTACAATTTGCATAATGAATATACAAAAAATTTTGCAAAAAAGCGTAGAAACCTTAATTAGTCAGAGAATCAGGCAAATACTTATAAAAAAATTATTCAACGATTTTTAAAACCGGTTACTTTGTACCCTGCTTTATCAACTGCTGAAATAATTTTTGAAATATCAAGAGCTGAAGTATCATACGTTACCCATGTCTTTCCTTCGGTGAATGAGGATTTGGATTTTTCTACTCCTTTAATTGACTGCACATTAGCATTAATAGCGTTTTCACAACCGGTGCAGGTCATTCCGGCAACATCGATTTCTGCAATTACAAAGTTTGTAAAATCAAATGTTGCTGTTTCATCTTTGATGGTTTTATTATTGCATGATAATAAAAAAACACATAAAAGGGTGTAAAGAACGGTAAATTTCATTTGTAGTATAAATTTTGACCTTCCAAAATTAACCAATTCTTTTTTAAATTACCAGATAATCAAAAGAATTCTACTATTAATTGATTTATTTTTCGAAATTCACTATACAATTTCACAACATTGTTTATAACTGCTTAACGGGAATATGATTTTTTTTATTAACTTTATTTACAAATTTCGTATTTTATTATAAATGAATTTATTGTGAGATGAGAAAAAGCTGCTTATTCCTACTGCCTTTTTTGGCTTTTTTTCTGTCGGTTTTCGGACAGGAAACTAAAATAGATCAATTTGTTGAAAATTTTAAATCGACTGATTGGCCAACTGTACTGAATGCTAAAGAAAAACTGGAAAACACGGAAATTTTATGCATTCCAATGTTATTGGATCTTACAAAAGAAAATTTGGTGATAAAACTGGAAAATACGTCTGATTTGATTTACCCTGGTGCTGAAAAATTTTTTGGCCATGGACAAATAATTGATTACGATATTGATAATATTGGAATCAGGGCTGGATGGCTACTTGAAGAGTTAACTTTTCAAAATTTCGGGTTCAGTGGTGTTCATTTAGAAGCCTCAGCTTTAACTGATTTTATAAAACAGCGATTTCCGGTTTATTATAATGAGGGAAAAAATAAAGCAAAAATTGAAGAAAGCAGTGAAAAGGAAAAAAGAGAGCTAATAAGGAAACTTAGTGTTCAGGAAGCCGAAAAGTGGTGGAAAGAAGAAAGCTTGGAATGGTCAAGGTTCAAAGCCCTTGTCAATTCATTAAAAAGCAGTGACGAAAGAAGACAGGTAAAGGGTCTTTTCTACATTCGAAATGGAAAATCGCTTTGTACTGAATTGAATAAAGAATCATACAAATCAGAAATTGAACCGCTCATTTTTGTTCTTTCCAAATCAAATATCAAGCGGGTTTCTGAACAAGCAAAACTAATTCTTGTTGACACTGAATTTGAATGGTTAGCTATAAAACCTTCAAAGTAAAAAACAAATGTATTTGTAAATAATTGACTAGTATGCAAAAACTTGTTAAATACCTGGTTCCCGGATTGATTTTCCTCTGTTTCTCTTATGTGGCAAGTGCACAAAAGGAGATATTCTTAAAACAGGTTAAATGGAAACTCGAAAGGATAAGTGATGTACTCTTATGAAAATTGAGTATTTCATGACTATGAAATTCAATAGAGGAGAAACTTACAGGTTTAAAATTGTTAATCATATTGAAAATTTTGCCGGAGAAGCGGTAATTGAGGTGCTGGACGCTGATAAATTGGTACTCACCAACAGATTAGGCGAGAAGTACTTTGAAAAGGTTGATTTTATGTGTGCCAAAACGGGATTTTATGATATCCTCATCAAATTTAAGGACAATAAAATTGGTAACTCTGTTTTGGATGTTTACCTTGTTCAATAAATTTCAACAGTGATCGCAATCACAATCTATTGATGGCCTTGAAGCTTTTTCAAAAGCTTCTTTTCCTTCCCTGAACGAAAACCATGCAATACCCAATGAACCAAGCGTATCTATCCATAAAATACCGGAAAACTCATACAGTAAACTTGAAAATAGAAGGATGAATGAGAGGTAGAAACAAGTACGGGTACAATTGGCATCAGCAATAATAGCATCAGAGTTTAGTTTTTTTTCCTACTCCAAGTTTCATTTTCATTAAAAAAGTACATCGTTAACAAAGAGATAACTGAAATAATTATTCCTGCTAATGTAGTTTCAGGAGCAGCTTTTTCGATGATTTGAAAAACAGCTCCTACAATGAGTCCGGTAGTTAAAATAAAAAATGCTGTCCCTGTTATTCGTAAAGCCTGCCGTTCAAAAGTATCTTTGGATGAATGGTAATATCATTTTTTTTCATCCGGATTATCATATGTAAAATTCCGAATCCGGAAATTACTTCAACAAAACTATCAGCACCAAAACCCAATAAAGCCAGAGTTTCATCATCAAGGCCAAAGTAAATCGAACCAATACCTTCAGCAATGTTATAAAAGATAGTTACCAGACTCAAAGAAAGGGCAATATTTAGATATTTTTTGAGATGCATTTTGTTTTTCGATTAACAAACAAAAAAAAATGTTGTTTACTGAAATTAATGATTTGTTCTTTTTTTAAAAGGCCGAACTAGACTATATTTCAGTACTGCACAAAAATAACCCCTCCAACTATATTTCCTAAAGTTGAACTAAGCAAAACCTGTATATAATTTGAAAAATAGATTCTTTCGCTAACCAAAACACCTGTTAAGACTTCAATTGATCCAAGAACCGAGTGGTGTAAGTTTCCAAGTCCAATTAAGCCTGTAACAAGCACAATACAGACTATTCGGCTAATCGTTTCCTGTGCTGAGGTTACCAGCCAGGAAAGTAACCCCATCAGCCAACCGGCAATGATACCACTCAGAAAAATGATAAAGCCATTATATCCAATAATTTTTAGAACAATTTTTTCAACAGATGCTACTGAAACAGTATTCATTTCAACCGGAAGAAAGGACATAATCAGGCTGAATAGAAAGCCTCCGGTTAAATTCCCAAAATAAATGATACCCCATATTTTCAGAAGGTTTTTTACCGAAGCATTTCCGTTTAATACCGGAACCACAGCAATTGTAGTGTATTCGGTAAATAAAACAGACTTGCCGATAATCACCAGAACAAAACCAATTGAATATGAAAAAGCGTGCAATACACTTCGGGTAAAATCTGTGACATTATCACCCAAAAGAGTATAAACAATACTTATAAGAAAGAAGCTAAAACCTAGTTCCAATCCGGCAGATATGGAGGACAAAAAAAGATTTGTACCTTTTCGGCTATGCTCCTTTAGTGCAGTTTCGATCTGTTCGTTCAGAATTTCATCTACATCTTTTGGTTTGTTTAATTTTTGCTCATCAACCATACTGAATAAATATTATTTTAATTTAAGTTGTGAGCTGTTTAAAATTCCCGGAGCTGAGATTAACCTATCTATCTTTCGTATTTACAGCATTTTGGAAGTTTTTCATAATCCTCCTGTTTAGCTTTAACCTTTTCAGTATCATAACCAGCCTTCGAAATTGCATTATGTATTTCAACTAAATCAGTAACGTTAGGTTGAAAAGTTACCACAATCAATTTTGTTTTAACATTCCAGTCGGCTGAATCGACACCTGCAACCGATTTTGCAGCTTTTTCAATTCGGGTTTCACACATACTGCAGTTTCCTTTTACTTTAAACTGCTCTTTTTTGCTATTCTGTGCATACAAGTTACTTAAACCAAAAATCAAAACAATGACCAGAATAAATCCATTTTTTTTCACTTTTTCCATATTCTTAAAAATTTATATTTGATACA
>JAAUTT010000600.1 GCA_012031335.1 Bacteroidales bacterium
ATTGAAGAAATGGTTTCGACAATTCATCAGAATACCGATAATTCGAAGCAAACAAGCATTATATCACGAAATCTGAAAGAAGGGACTCAATTTGTTAGCGATGCATCAGTGAAAGCATGAAAGCAATCCAGGAAATAGCATCAAAAATTACTGTCATAAAAGACATTGCCTTCCAAACCAACATACTTGCATTAAATGCAGCCGTTGAAGCCGCCAGAGCCGGGGAATATGGAAAAGGATTTGCCGTGGTGGCATCTGAAGTGAGAAAGTTGGCCGAAAAAAGCCGCTCTGCTGCCGATGAAATAAGTCAACTATCAACCTCATGTGTTGTTACAACTGAAAAAACCAAAAACCTGATTGACAAGTTAACACCCGAAATTGAAAGGACAATTTCCCTAATTGCTGAAATATCGGCCACCAACAGCGAACAAAGCTCCGGGGCTGAACAAATAAATGATGCTGTTAGGCAACTCAACCATGTTACACAACAAAATGCCGCTGCATCGGAAGAAATGGCTACAAGTGCCGAGGAAATGGCTAGTCAGGCCAGCATTTTAAAAGAAAGTACCAATTATTTCAAGCTGAAATAATTAGTAATTTCGAAAATAGGGGTTGAAATAATAATTTTCTTGCTTTGCTAGTGAGATGCAACTCCAAAAAATGCCAGGTTTTTGTCTTGTTGGCTCAAAACGTGGTCACATCAAGGCAAAAGAATAAATATTTTTTTTTGGATAAAGCCCTGTCGAAAATTTCACAAAAACACTTCACCCTAAAAAAAATATAAATCCTGTCTTTAGTATTGGAAACATATATTATGCAAAACAACAAAAACATACCAGATAAATACAAAGACCTTATAATTAACTACTTTGCTTCCTCGCTGAGTCCTGATGAAATTATTGAATTAAAAATTTGGCTCAACGAAAACAAAGAAAATAAAAGGTTTTTTGATGAAAGCCGCGAAATATGGCTTGCCGGAAAACTGGACTATGCCAAAGAGAATTTTAATTCGCACGATGGCTTCAGCCGATTTAAGAAGCATATTGAAGAATTTGAAAACGAAACCGAAGAAACTGGTGGTTTCTACAGGCAAATTCAAATTTCGTTTCTGAAAATAGCTGCAATAGCTATCGTAGCCTTTTTATCAGGCATACTGGTATGGACGCTGACAGGTAATCGCCAATCCGGGACAATGCTTGGTTATCAGGACATAACCGTACCTGCCGGTTCAAAATCCCTTGTTACTCTTCCCGATGGAACTATTGTCTGGCTTAATTCGGCAAGTAAGCTAACTTATAGTAACGATTTCAATCAAAAAAACCGGGAAGTAAAACTGGAGGGAGAAGGATATTTCAAGGTTGCAAAAAATAAAAACAAACCATTTATTGTAAATACATCGAATATTACTGTTCAGGCACTAGGAACAGAATTTAACGTGAAAAGCTACCCCGAAGAAGGCATCATTGAAACCACCCTGGTTGAAGGCTCAGTAAAAGTAAAAGAAGTGAAGGGTCAATCTTCGGCCGGCATTACCGATATAGTTTTGAAACCTAACGAAAAGCTCACATTTATCAAGAAAACGGGAAAGCTTTATATTGGTTCGGATAGTTTAACAGCCGAAAACACTCCACCGGTACGCGATATGAATGAAACAGTTCCTCGCAGGGAACAGATGGTTGTCCGCACCATCGACCCGGTTCCTTATGTTGCATGGAAGGAAGATAAACTGATTTTTACAGGAGAACGTTTCGAAGAAATAAAACCCAGACTGGAGCGCTGGTACGATGTTACAATACAGATTAAGGATCCTGAAATACTTACCTACAGATTTAAAGGATCGTTCGAAAAGGAGACGCTCGAACAGGCGTTGGAAGCTTTACAGTTAGCCTCGCCTTTCAATTATACCATTAAAAAGAATATAATTACTATAACCAAATAAAATTGTTGAACCAAAATTAGCAGCCTATGATAAACAGCACTTAAAAATAAAAGGTTGAGAAATGCACCACCATTCCCCAACCTTTAAAAAAGTCAACTATTAAGTTAAACTTCTAATCGTATCAAAATATGAAAAAAACAAACACTAACTGTAGGTGTATCAATAAACTATTGACTAAAAATTCCTACTTACTATGAAACTCATTACATTGATTTTAACCGTTTGTATTATACAGATTTCTGCCAAAAGCTATTCGCAGGAGCAGAAAATAAATATGAACGTAAAAAACCTTCCACTCGAAAGAGTTTTTCAGGAGATTGAAAAGCAAACCAGTTTCAGGTTTTTGTACCGGCTGGAGAATGTGGAAAACGAAAAAGCTGATCTGGCTGCAGACAATACCACTATTCAACAGCTATTGGACAAGTTGCTCAACAACCGTAATATCACCTACCGCATACTGGAGAACAACCTTATTGTAATCACCCCCTCCGAGAAAATGCAGACCGTTAAGGTGATGGGAACCGTTACGGATGCTACTACCGGAGAACCTTTACCGGGTGTAAATGTTGTAGTTAGTGGAACCACCATAGGCACAGTAACCGATATTGATGGAAAATTCACCGTTGAAGTTCCCACTGAAAATGCTTCACTGATATTTTCCTTTATTGGATATAACAGTGAGACTGTTGCAGTTGGAACTGGTAATAACCTTGAGGTAAAACTAATTCCCGATATAAAATCGCTCGATGAAGTAATTGTTGTTGGTTATGGAACAACATCCAAAAAAGCGGTAACCGGTTCGGTTCAGAAGCTTGTTGGCGATGACATTGTAAGCTCAAATAATACCAATATTGCCTCTTCTATTCAAGGTAAGGCTGCCGGTGTTCAGATTACACAAAACTCAGGAGATCCCAATGCTGGCATTAATATCCGCATCAGAGGAACATCGTCCATCAATTCAGGTGGATCACCTTTA
This sequence comes from Bacteroidales bacterium, assembly GCA_012031335.1. The sequence continues at coordinate 2,916 of JAAUTT010000600.1, forward strand.
ATAGTAGTCGATGGCATACCTGGAGGAATGAGCTTGAACGATATTAATCCTTCGGATATAGAATCTATTGAAATTTTAAAGGATGCCTCCGCTGGTGCAATATTTGGATCGCGCGCCGCAAATGGTGTTGTCCTTATCACAACTAAAAGGGGTGGTAAAGAAAAAGCTTCACTAAATTTCGAATATCAGCAGGGAGTCAGCACTGCCACAAAGGATTGGGATATTGCTTCTGGTAGCGAACTACTTAAAATTTATGATGTGGCAAACTGGAACAGAAACCCTGCCATGAAAGCCAGCCAATCTCCGGCAGCATTTCCTGTATACGATTGGGACGGCTTTAGCCGAACTGTTGCTGAGGGTACCAATACTAACTGGAAAGACATTGTTCAACAGAAAGGTGAATATAAGCTTGTTACTATGCAAGCAGCCGGCGGTAGTGAAAAAACCAAGTTTTTGCTCTCAGGCTATTACAGAGATTATACAAGCATGAATGTTGGTAATGACAATAAGAAAGCACAGGCCCGCCTGTCTCTCGAGCACGCAGCTCAAAAATGGCTGACTATTGGTGGTAGTTTTGTAGGTACCTACCAGAATACGGATAACCCCTGGGCAAATTATACCGATGCGTATACCAGTCTGCTTCCAATTTATCCCATTAACTCTCCTCTGCGCACAAACCGCTACTTTTACGACCGGAAGAAATCAGGCGAAAAAGGCATAAGTCCATACTATACAAGAGATGAGTCGTGGAGTGATAACCAGACTTTTAACACAATGAATTTAGGTTACCTGGACCTTAAACCTTTCAAGTTTTTATCTTTTCGCTCGGAATGGTCGCTTAATTATTCCAGCAGCCGCAGCCGTAAGTACGAATCCAAAGAACTTCGAAGAGAAACTGATTCCTATGCATATCAGATGTCTACTGCTACACCAAAAGTGGGTGTTTCGGGAGGTATAAATTATGGCCGTTACCAGACATATAAATGGACTACCAATAATTATTTAACATTTGATAAAGAATTTGGGAAACATCATGCTAATATGGTTGTTGGTCATTCGGCCGAAAGCTTTACCTTCGATGGTAACAGCAATCAATACGAAGGATTCCCTTCCGACTATTTTACATTGTCCAATGCTAATACCGAGTTGGTAGCAACACGTCAAAGCGTTTCATACGATCAATACAGATTTTTATCCTATTTTGGAAGAGCAAAATACAGCTACGACGGAAAATATCATGCTGAATTTCAATATCGGGCCGATGGTTCCTCA
>JAAUTT010000601.1 GCA_012031335.1 Bacteroidales bacterium
CCCATTACGGTTACAAAGTCTGTTCAATCATTCCCTTTGACTTTTTCCCTCAGACTTATCATGTAGAATGCTTGGTATTAATGGAGAAGATTAATTATGTTTAATATTTAAACAATATAATTAAACAATACTCAGTTTTCGATGTTCCATAAACAATAAAAATATCGAACATGGAAAATGCACTTTTAAAATAGTAAATGGAAACAATAATCGTCATGAGATAAACGGACGTGAGCTTAACCTGCTTAAATCAGACAATCTGCGTGAAATAGAGGAATCGGATGACGATCACTTTCATTATTCATCTGATACTCCATTACGACCGGATGCCTTTGAAATTTCAGAAAAAGATAAAATTGAAGCAATTTCAAATCACTATAAACAGATACTCACTATTCTTGGATTAGACTTAACAGATGAAAGCCTGAAGGACACACCTCACCGCGTAGCAAAAATGTATGTTAAGGAAATTTTTTCGGGTTTTAAATCCTGCCAATAAACCTGAAATGAAACTATTCCCCAATAAATACCGGTATGGACAAATGCTGATTGAAAAGAATATAACCATTTATTCTTATTGCGAACATCACCTGGTGCCAATAATCGGGAAAGCTCATATTGCTTATATTCCTGAAAAGCATGTTGTTGGTTTATCCAAATTAAACCGAATAGCTCAATATTTTGCCAAAAGACCGCAGGTACAGGAACGATTAACAATACAAATTGGTAAAGAGCTTATACGCACTCTTAAAACCAGTCATGTTGCTGTTGTAATTGAAGCTGATCATTTATGTGTAGCATCGCGAGGTATAAGAGATGTAAACAGCAGCACAATAACCTCCTTTTATAACGGAAGCTTTAACGACGAAAAGTGTAAAAAACGAGTTTCTTGGATTCCTGAGAACTGACAAATAATTTACAAATACAAATTTAAACACGAAGACACGATAACACAAAGCATTGATATTCTGATGCATTCCTTGTGGCTACAGTGTACTTAGTGATTTAAAATTCAAAATTTTACACAACCACCTTCAATCTCATAACTTGAAAATCTATATCATTTTCAAGGATCAATTTTATCTGAAATTTTCGACTTTGAAAACCCATGCATGCTGGCAAGGCATATTTGACGGATTGAGTACAGGAGGTTCTATGGTTAATGTGCCATTTGCTTTGGCATTAATCTTTTGGTCTGAACCTAAGAGGCTTACTTTACCGGATTGAATACCCGGAATTACTAGCTTTTTTTTGAGGCCATTGGGTACAGATTACGTATAAAACATTGTTTTTCAATGTAAAAAATACTCCGGGAATTTTACTGGCAGGTTTTCCCTTCCATGTAGTAGTTCCATAAATAGCTTCACCATTAACATTTAACCAGTTGCCAATATCAAGCAACCGTTCCTGCATGATTACAGGAATCAGTCCGTCGGCTGTGGGTCCGATATCCAGTAACAAATTACCTCCTGCCGAAACCTTCTCAACCAATAAATCAATCAAAGCTTTTGAAGACATGTAATTGTCCAGGTCCTCAATCCGGTTATACCCAATGATGTTCCTATTCCCCGGCATTCTTCCCAGGGGTGTTCAATTTCTCCTATATTTTTACTTTCATGAACCAGATCGTATTCGGTTGTATAAATACCCCCATGTTTGCTTCGGGTTTCTTTTCCCCAGCGGTCGTTTACCACAACAGAATTTTTAACAGTTGATTCATTATAAAGCCAGGATAAAAATTGAGTGCTTTTCCATGTTTCACTTGGATGATCCCATTCTCCATCGGTCCAGAAAATATCAGGCTCATAGCGTGTTACAAGATCCTTCATTTGCGGAAACATATGATTATCGACATATTTGTTTATATCAGCATGGTATAGAGGATTAAACCATTCATATAAAGAATAATAAAAACCCATATGAATTCCTTTTGCTTTTACAGCTTTTGTAAGATCACCTGCCAGATCGCGATGTGGACCGATATCTACCGAATTTCCAGTTCCAGCTTTGTGCACTTGGCCACAAACAAAAACCTTCGTGATGTTTGGAGGTGAGAACAATATATTTGGCACCCGACCGCTGAAACACCTCCGCCCATTTATCGGGATCGAACAATTCTGCTTTAAACTGGGGAGCAAAATCCTGATATTTAAAATCAGGACCATACATAGAATTATGAAAATCTTTGAAATACTTATTCTCCTCACCTTCATTTACCAAGCGACTCCAATACCATTCAGCATATTTGGCATACACCCCGATAGGAGCATCGGCTGGTGCCCAGGCGGGTACGGAATAAACGCCCCAGTGGATGAAGATTCCGAATTTGGCATCAGTAAACCAGGCAGGAACAGGACGACTATCAATCGATTCCCAGTTAGCTTCAAATTTTTGTGCATGAACTGAAATAACGAGAAAAGAAGCTAAAAATAACAGTAAAAAACCTTTTTGATTATTCATACAATAGCAGTTTAGTTAAGTAATACGAATATAGATAAAAACGAAACAGACTGTACCTGGATTGTCCAGAACAGTCTGTTTTATCGAAAAAAATTTAATATCTATTTGTATCCCTGGACATGTACACTTTTTACTGACCTGCCCGAAGGGTCGTTCAGGTTTTTGAACGACTCATCCCATGCGAGCGCTTCAGGGGTACTGCATGCAACCGAAGGTACCGAGGGTACACAGGAAGCTGCTGAATCAGAAGGGAAATGCTCAGAGAAAATACTACGATAGTGATATTCTTCTTTTGACATTGGTGGATTAATCGGGAACCGGTATTTTGCATTTGCCAGTTGTTCGTCTGTTACTTTTTCTGCTGCAACAACCTTTAAAGTATCAATCCAGCTATAACCAACTCCATCTGAGAATTGCTCTTTCTGTCGCCAGGCAACACTTGCCGGCAGATAATCTTCAAAAGCCTTACGAACAATCCATTTTTCCATTCGACCATCCTTTGCCATTTTATCCTCCGGATTGAGGCGCATGGCTATATCCAGAAATTCTTTATCAAGGAAAGGAACGCGACCTTCTACACCCCAGGCAGCTAAAGATTTATTAGCACGTAAACAGTCGTATAAATGCAGTTTGCTCAATTTGCGTATTGTTTCTTCATGAAATGCCTGTGCATTAGGCGCTTTATGGAAATATAAATAACCTCCGAACACCTCATCCGCACCTTCTCCCGAAAGAACCATTTTCACACCCATTGATTTAATTACACGAGCCATAAGGTACATAGGAGTTGATGCCCTGATTGTTGTAACATCGTATGTCTCCAGATGGTAAATTACATCCCGGATGGCATCCAAACCTTCCTGGATGGTAAAATGAATCTCATGGTGAACCGTACCTATATGATCAGCTACTTTACGGGCAGCAGCCAAATCAGGAGAACCGACAAGTCCAACAGCAAATGAATGTAACTGAGGCCACCATGCCTTTTCTTTATTACCTGATTCAATTCTGTTTCTGCAAATTTCTTTGCAATCGCAGAAATTACTGAAGAATCGAGCCCACCTGATAATAACACGCCATATGGCACATCGGACATCAACTGACGTTGTACTGCATCTTCCAGGGCTTTCCTTAACTGAGAAATATCAGTCGGATTATCTTTCACTGCATCGAAATTGCTCCAGTCGCGATTATACCATTTTTTTATCTGTCCGTCCTTGCTATAAAGGTAATGACCAGGCAAAAACTCCTGAATTTTATTACAAACATTTTCCAGGGCTTTTAATTCGGAAGCTACAAAAAAGTTACCATGCTGATCCCAACCTATATATAAAGGAATGATGCCAATATGATCACGGGCAATTAGATATTCATCCTTCTCTTTATCATAGAGAGCGAATGCGAAGATACCATTCAGATCTTCGAGGAAATCGACTCCTTTTTGACGATATAAGGCAAGAATCACTTCGCAATCGGAATAAGTTAGAAATTCGTAATTCCCACTCATTTCGTCCCTAATTGCCTGGTGATTATAAATTTCACCATTTACTGCCAGAATCAGATTGCCGTCTTTACTGTACAATGGTTGTTTACCCGACTGTGGATCTACAATAGAAAGTCGTTCATGAGCAAGTATCGCCTTGTCACCACAATAAATTCCGGACCAGTCCGGCCCACGATGCCGGAGCTTCTTAGACATTTCAAGTACTTTAGGCCTAAGAT
>JAAUTT010000602.1 GCA_012031335.1 Bacteroidales bacterium
CCTCGACCCCTTAACCCGCAACAGTTTAGCTATCCTTAGCGGACTGCTAATTTTGAGCTGTGGCTTTGCCGAAAACCGCTCCGAGGCGTTTACTTCAGCTTACAAATTTTTTGCCATTCTTCCTGTTAAAATATCCACCTGTCGAAATTAGTGTATCAGGTTTGTCAAGGAAATAAATTGAGGAACAGAAAATGCTGCACTCCGGTCTGTCCTGAATAAAGTCAAAGATATGCTGGAAATAATTTTCATTTGGTTTAATATCATTGTTCCAAAGAAGGAAATAATTGGAATCCAGATTTTCAAGTGCAAATCTGATGCCGGCATTGATGCCACCGCTCCACCAAAGGTTACCGTTGCCTTTCAAAACATGAACGTATGGATAATTTTTATTAATCCATTCCGATGTGCCATCTTTTGATCCATCGTCAATGACTATGGTGTTAAGTTTTATCAATTCATTATTAATTGTTTGGCTAACATTTTCCAAGTCGGCCAGGCATTTTTTTGTAAAATCCAGTCCGTTAAATACTGGTATGAGTATTGACAGGTTTAATTGCATTGTCTAATGGTTTAGGATTTCTATCAATCGTTTTATAGGCATCAATAAGATAAAGGAGGAGACAAATATTCACAACATTTTCAGCTTCACTAAAACCCCCTCCACCGGTAAACGACATCATAAGAACGCCAATAAAGATATATCTTACAAATTTTATGTCATCGGGAAGTTTAATAAATAGCGTTTTAATTAAAATTGTCATTTCGGCAAGCAGAAACAGAATTCCATACATGGAATATTCTCCAATCATTCCAATGTCGGATTGGAAGAATCCATAATTTTCCATATAATAACGAATTTGTCGGCCATATTCCGAATTGTTACCCGGAGCTCCATTGCCGGTGATATACGAAAAGCTGTTCGGGAAAAAGTCAACCATGAAGAAACGGGCAGCTTTTAAACGTACATTATCTTCAGCTTCTTCGCTTTGCATAACGGAAACCTCGAACATGGAGGTAATCACTTCCTGAAAGGCAAATAATAATGGAATTACTGAAAGTGCTATTATAAAAAATATAGCCACCTTCGATTTTATCTGTTTTGAAAAAATGACAAACATGAATGTCAAAAATACCACCGAACCCAATAATTGCCTAGATCCCATCAAAACAAAGATGCTAAGCATTATTAAAGACAGAAGTATATATTTAGAATTTCGGGTTGAGAAGAATCTTGATAAAGAAAAAAAGTAAATAAAGAATGCATACCCGCCTCCGGTTAAAAATATACGGATTGTGCCTCTTTCTGCCATAATGGTACTGGAGATAATGCGGGTTGGATAGGCGAAGAACTGGATTAGATAGATTATTACAAAAAGGAGGCTGAATACAAGCATTATTTTTATCAGATCGCCAGGATGAATCCGGATTGAATGAAGAAAGAAGTAAAAAAGCAGGAAATAGGTACTTCTTTGCGCCATGGTAGAGGTAAGGAAATCCTGATCGTGAAAAATATTTGCCGCAAACATACTTATACCAACAGCAACAAGAAGTACTATTATTTCGGTTTTAAAATTGAAATTCAGGTACTTCCCTTTGCCGTAAAGCCATGTTATAAAAATAAACAGTACAATTAACCCTGAGGCAAATAATTGACTTGCTGTTATAATACTGTTTGGTATGGGTTTAATAAAGAAAAACGAAAGGGAAACCAGTATTAAAAAGTAAAGTAAGATTTTGTTAAGCATGTATGGTTGAATTCTAATGTTTCTTAAAAATACTGAATAATTTTATCAGATTATATACCTTCTGCGATATACCTTTAATGCCGGCCACGGGAAATTCCTTTAAATAATCGGCAGCTTTCCAGTTTAACAGATTTAGATTCAAATAAACAGCATACCAGTTACTAAAAAGAAAACTGTACTAAAAATCTTGTGGTAATAATCCCAAGTAGCCCATAGTATGGAGTTGCCCATCTTCCAAGTATTACAACCAGTGCACCCGAAATTATTGAAGGCCAGAAAAATGGGATATGGTTTGTTGATGTATAAATACTTGCATGAAAACTAGCATGCATATCAAACAGAATAGAAAGGCACATAATGGTTATCAGGGTTATGCCAATGAATTCAGTTTCGATCCCCAGGAGCTTTAAAGCGGGGTTACCGGCAAGGTTTATAGCCAGAAAAGCCGAAATAATAATAAATAGTCCCATGACAAAATATTCTGAGAATTTTTTCTTCAGAAGTTTAAACTCCTTTTTGGCTCCATAGCTGTATATGTCTGAAATATTCGAATAAAATGGAACATAGGCCAGGTTTTTAACAAAATCCAATATCCGGGCAGTGAAAAGGAAATTTGCCATGGCCCTTGCATCGGGAATTTGAGCTGCCAAAAGTGAATTACTTGCTTCAACAAAGTAATTTCCCCATGAAATTCCTGACCAATCGCCAGGTAGCACTCCAAAGCGAACTGAAAATCTGTTTGTCGTAAATGCCCTTTTTGTTATAGGTGGAATTTTTCTTTAACCACTGTAAAACTTTGGCTTTGATATAAAAGTGATTAATAACAGCAATTACAAACATCACCAGAACCAGATACAAAGGCTTAAGTCCGAATGTAAGCAGAACAGCAAACACTATTACACGTATTACACCAAGTAATGTGCTGAACCTGGCTTCGACAGCAATAAAATTTAACCCCCTGAGAATTGATGCCCAGCGAATATTCAAAATCATAAAAATAGCAGTGGGTATTAAAATGGCATATGAAATCCAGAAATCTATTCTGTGATTTGCCAATTCCATTATATTCCATATAAAAGCAATCCCACCTGTTGCCATCAACAATATTACAAACAGGGTAAGGATAGAATATATCTTACTTGTGGTAGCAATTAAATCAGTTAACTTCTGATAGTTTGGTTCATCACTTTCGATTTTGGCCTGTTTATCGTATTCATCTTTTGATTTTGGCAAGTAATTAGCACCTGATTTAAAATATGAGGCAGCCCTTACTAAAACTGATCCAAAACCCGAATCGGCCAATAATGCAAATCCAATAATCGAATTTACCAAAAACCAGAAGGCTTGCTCTACAGGTGAATAAACAGCCAGAATAAGTGGCATTACAAAAATAGCACTGCCAAAATTGACGATGGCTTTGGACCACGACATCAATGTGGCATTATTAAGTATTTTCTCTAACATTTAATTATTTATTTTTTAGCCATTGTGAATTTCGAACATGAGCTACCATCTCTGGTAAAGCAGTGTATAATTCCTTATGCGCAGAAAGCTTCCCTTTCCTCCATTCATGCATCAAAACTGCACGACTGCCTTCTTTCCATTTATTTGTCATTTTTAAAAACATGATTTTGGGAAAGTGTTTAATAAATAAATAATTAGTGTAAACCAAGCTTGTAAAGGGGTTGGTAATTCTTAAGTTGTTAATACCTGTCAGGTTTTTAAGTTCCGATTTGTAAATATCAGTTAATACCGATGCTTTACCAAATGAAACATATAATTTTTTTAAATATTCCCAGGTTAGCCTGCCAGCGGTCATGTAATGCTTAAATGTGAGTTGGTCGTGGTAATATAATTCATAACCTGAGAGTTGAATGGCAAGGCTAAGTTCATAATCTCCACCCGAGGTTATAGCAGTACCTTTCCTATCGGATAATAATGATTTAAATCCTTTTTGCTTAAGTTCTTCCAGAATTTTTTCCTGATAGTAAGTCCGGCACCATACAAAAAGGGCATTTGGTCCTTGTCATTTGATATGATACTTAATTGAGGGCCAACAGCATAAGCATACTGGTATTTTTCAAACCAAAACGGCGGCTCACACTCAAATACACCTTCCCCTCTTCCTCCGCAAGCGCCGATTTTTGGGTTTTTCTCCATAGTATAGAATATAGTAGTAATCCAATCAGGGATAACCCAGTTATCATCATCTACGAGACAAACAAGATCATATGCTGAATTTGAAAATCCTGTTTCTCTGGCGAAACTAAGTCCAGCCTTATCTTCTCTGATCACTTTTAAAGGAATCGGATAATCACCCCAACAATCTTTTGCTACCTGGGCTGTATTATCAGTCGAAGCATTATCAATCACCAATACTTCCCAGGATATCTCCTTTGGGCAGTTTTGTTTTTTAAGTGATCAAGGGTGGGGAC
>JAAUTT010000603.1 GCA_012031335.1 Bacteroidales bacterium
CTGGCGCTGAAGCTTGAGCGTAGGCACCCGAAGCGGCTACGCGAAGGCGATGCTTGAGCACGTTGTAAAAATTTTCAAGCTTTTCCCGGACACTAATGTTAAAAAATATTAAATCCCAACATTACCATAAGTAAGTTATTTTGCATGTTGGTTGAAAAACTGGTATTTCCTATTGTGATTGATTTCCCAAAATCACTCAGGTCGCCTTCATACTTGAAATCGAGATAGAATTTCCAAATATCGAATCCAATCCCAGCCTGGTAGCCGAGAATGGCATCCTGATAATTTTGTTTTATTTCAGGAAATAATTCGAGATCCCTGGCATCGTCATTTAACAGTAAGCTGAATTTAGGTCCGGCCTGGATCCTGAAAAAATCACCCAGTTTAAATCCAAGCATCACCGGAACATCAAGCTTATTGTATGTTAGCTCCTGTACCTGCTCGCCATAATTGTCCGAACTGACTAAAATATTTCCTCCCGATGAAGTAAAAAGTGCTTCGGGTTGAATATAAAAACTCGAAATGGCTATGCGAAGAAATAAGCCGGCATGAAATCCGAGTTTGGCATTATCCGATTCATACGTAATCGTTTCCCCATTATAATCCAGCGTTTCATCTATAGTAATTTTTGAAGAGCTTAGACCAACACGGGGACCAAAACTTACCTGCGAAAATGCAAAGCCTGTCATTACAAACAGGCATGCTATTGTTGTTAGTGTTTTTTTCATTTTGTTTTTTTTATCAAATTACAAATAACATTTTCTTAAAAAAGCCAAATAGTAAGCCACAGGTTGTTTTTTTTTTCTTTAAAAATAGATACCAATTTGATTTGTAAGCATTTTTTGGAATACTTCAAGTTGAGAAATGCCGACTCTGAGGATTTTTCTCTACAAAAACTTTTTTGTTTTAGGAATATAATCCACATGCTATGGCTGAAAACCCTTGAAAAATGTGGAAGGAGATTTTATGGCAGGGTTTTTATTTTATCCATTTCAGAATAATCATAAAAATAAATAACCATGGCAAAATTTAAAAACGTATTTTTTGGATTTTTAGCCGGTGCAGCCGCTGGCGCTATTGCCGGAATACTACTGGCTCCGGATAAAGGTGAGGTTACCAGGAAGAAAATCAGTGATAATGCCCGCAGGACAGGTGACAATTTGAAAAATAACCTTGATGAAAAAATCGAAACTCTCAGGACTTCGGTTATGGATTTTGTAGACAAGGTAAAACACAATTTTGATAAAAGAAGTAAAGACCTTGAAAAAACAGTTGATGAAAAGATAGATGAAGCAATAAAAACCGTAAATCCTTAATTATTAAAATATGAAGAATGGACTCTTTGAAAGTTTGTCGGGCCTTAAAGATGTTTTACAGAATTATGTTACCGCAAGGGTTAACTTATGGAAAATTATCCTGATCGAAAAATTGGCCCGAACAGGAACCGCTGTTATAACTTCAGTTACCGTTTTAACTTTTACAGCCTTCTTCATCTTATTTTTGATTTTTGCCTTTAGTTTCTGGTATGGTGAAAAATATGGAAGTCTGGCCGCAGGATTTCTCATTTCGGGAGGATTCTTCCTTTTTTTGGCTTTGATTGTCATACTCTTTCGCAAACCAATTTTTTCAGGTATGTTGATTAAGGGACTAAAATCGGTTTTGTTTTCGGATAATGATAAAGAAAAATGAAGAATACAACAATTAACCACCTCAATTTAAGAACCCTATATGATGTCAGGCTTGCTAAGGAAAAGCTCCGTTATGAAGTATTAAGCAGTAAGATAGCCCTTAAAAAGAATGTGAAGACTTTTAAGGAATCTTTTCGGGGAGATATATTTAATCGCCTTAGCATGGATTTAATTTCATTTGCATGGAATAAATTCTTTAGAAAAGGTAAGTAAAATATATACTTAAGCAATCCTGATAGTAACTACCAGTTGGCCTCGTTGCAAACTGGTAGTTTTTTGTTACAGGTAGTGGATAAATGATCAGTTCAAATGAGGAAACTATTCAAAATACTGGGGATATATTTTACTTTCAGTGGTTGCACTTCTTGTTTTAATTACTTTGTTACTGCAGATACCTTATGTACAAAATTATGCAGCAGGAATAGCGGTTAACCAGGTAAAAAAACAACTGGATACCGAAATTCAGCTTGAGTCAGTCCGGATTGTGCTTCCCAATTCGGTAACCGGTACTTTTCCAGAATGTTGCTCTTATCATCTAAGATGAATGCGCCTCTCGTACCAATAAGCTCTTCTGCCATGCGTTTGGCGGTATTCGTTTCGTAAAAAGAGAGTTCAGGATTTTGGTGCAAATGCAAGTAGAGTTTTTCCAAATAAGGATAATCGGCTTCTACCAGTTTTTGAATATTGCTTTGCGCAAAGAGCGTATTTATAAAGGTGGCAAATAAAATGATCAGATAATATTGCTTCATGCTTGAAAAATTTGGATTTGATATTCGGTTCTAAAAATAGCGATTTCGTTGGAAATAAAAAGTTTTCCTACATTTGAGTTAATTGGATGACTGAATAATAGCGTTAATGAATAGGCGAATAGGTATTACATCATTCATTCGATAAATCAATAAACCAATCACTCAATAAACCAATCACTCAATACATCAATCATTTCTTCTACATGGAAATTATAGACAGCATTAAAGTAAACTTTAACCCGGAGCAATTAACGATTCTAAACCTTTGCCTGGCATTTATTATGTTTGGCGTAGCGCTTGATTTGAAATTGGAAAATTTTCGGTTTTTATTCAAACAACCCAAAGCGGCCTTTGTGGGCTTGACTTCGCAACTGGTCGTATTACCTTTATTGACCATTGGTTTGATCTTTTTATTTCAACCTCCGGCTTCGGTGGCATTAGGGATGCTGCTCGTTTCGGTATGTCCGGGAGGGAATGTTTCCAATTTTGCGGTGCATATGGCAGGCGGGAATGTAGCGCTCTCCGTATTATTAACTTCGGTTTCAACCTTACTGGCTACTTTTTCTACACCCATTTTATTTTTATTATTAACACCTTTAATTCCGGGAGGCAAATCATTTCAACAATCGGTACAAGTGCCGCTGATGGATATGATTTTAACTATTTTACAATTGATTGTGCTTCCGCTTATTATAGGAATGTTTGTCAATTATCGATTCTCAAAATTCACAGATATTATTCGCAAGCCGGTTCGCGCATTATCTTTACTTATCTTTATTGGTTTTGTAATATTTGCCATCATGGGCAATCTGGAAAATTTAAAAAATTACCTTCATTTAGTTTTCTTTATCGTATTGGCTCATAATGCGATCGCTTTATTTAGTGGTTATGGCTTTGCGTTATTAAATGGGCTAAAGGCTTATGATGCGCGTGCGATCTCGCTCGAAACGGGCATTCAAAATTCCGGATTGGCATTAATTATTATTTTTAATTTTTATGATGGTTTGGGGGGCATGGCCATGATTGCTGCCTGGTGGGGCGTGTGGCATTTGATTTCGGCGGCGACGATGGCTTTTATTTGGAATCGGCGACGATTAAGCGATTAATATTATAATTACATCGTAAATTTCTTTAATTCACCAAATAACTTTTATTTTTCAGGCATGAAAATGCTTCGACTGTATTGGCGTTTATTCTGGCGTTTCGCTCATTATTATTGGCACTCCAGGACTATTTATGATATACATTCTCCTTTTGTGGCGGATTTTACCAAAGCAATATTAGAAGATGATCGCGCTTTTTATGCTTTTGGCGGAATCGAATCTTTACGTGGAAAGTTATTACAAAATAAAACAATATTATATATCGAAGATCATGGCGCAGGTTCAAAAGTGAATAAAAATAATACCCGAACCGTTGCTGATATTGCAAAACATTCCGCCATTTCATCTAATACAGGCAAGCAACTTTTTCGTCTGGTCAATTTTTGTAAACCCAAAACGATTTTAGAATTAGGCACTTCACTTGGAGTTTCTACGCTTTATTTAGCAAATGCTGCATTGAATGCAAAAATTATTACAATCGAGGGCTGTCATGATATAGCCGAGCAGGCGAAATATCATTTTGATATCATGAAAACCTCGAATATTGAATTGAGAGAAGGCGTATTCGAAGAATTATTATATCCGGCGTTAACAAATTTAAAAACCTTGGATTTCCTTTTTTGGATGGCGACCACCG
>JAAUTT010000010.1 GCA_012031335.1 Bacteroidales bacterium
AAAAAGCAGTGTGCATGGTTACAGAAATGCCTGAAGAAATGCTTGACAGTTCCTCGAGACAACAGGAGATAGTGGAAAACCGTCAGATTGCCATGTATCTTTGCCGTGCATATACGCGCAAGTCCTTGAGAGAAATAGGGGTCGAGTTTGGTAATAAAACTCCCGCAACTATAATGCATGCATGTAAAGTAATCAGGAATCTGGTACAGACCGATAAAAAGTTTAAAGAAAAACTTGAAAAGATAGAAAGCTTCCTGATAAGCTAAAACAACCACCGGAGGGTGTTCGTGTAATTTTCCGGGACTATAACTTAAATTATATTTCAAAAAATTGCAATATTATCCAAATCCAACTTCTGTGCTAAATGGTTAATGTAGTATAGCGTTAACCGAAATATGAGAAAAATGGAAAATAAGAAGATACCGAATGAGAAAGCTTTGGACAGCACCATTGCACTCTTAAATGATGGTTATAATTTTATTCGGAAACATTGTGAGGAACATAAGTCGGATCTGTTTAAGACCCGACTCATGGGAAAACCTGTAATTTGCATGACCGGCAGGGAAGCTGCTGAGATTTTTATGATAACTCAAAGTTTATTCGCAGGGGAGCTACCCCAAAGCGAATTCAAAATACCCTTTTTGGCGAAAAAGGAGTTCAAAACATTAGACGATGAAGCGCATCTGTCCCGGAAAGATATGTTTATGTCGTTAATGAACCCTTCCCAACTTAATAGATTTTCGCAATTAATATATGATCAATGGAACGAAACATCACCACGTTGGGAATACCAGGATCAGATAATTTTGCTTGAAGAATCGCAGGAAATTATGTGCCGGGTAGCTTGTAAATGGGCTGGAGTGCCTGTTTACGAGAATGAAGTCCACCAGCGGAGTTTTGAATTTGGGGCAATGGTAGATGCTTTTGGAGCTGCCGGAACCAGGCACCGCAAAGGAAAGATAGCACGGGAGAGTACCGAAAAGTGGATCAGAAAAATTGTAACCCAGACCAGAGAAGGGAAAATTCAAGTTCCTCCGGGAACCGCAGCCCATGTTTTTTCCCTTGAATTGCATAGTGGGAAACTTCTCGATCCTAAAATTGCTTCGGTCGAAATCATTAATATTTTACGCCCCATTGTTGCAGTTGGTACTTATATAGCATTTGCGGCTCTTGCACTTCATCATTACCCCGCATGTAAAAAGCGTATTCAGGATGATGACGACCAGTTTGCCGAATGGTTTGCACAGGAGGTAAGACGTTATTATCCTTTTACTCCGTTTGTGGGAGCCAGAGTACGAACTGGTTTTGAATGGAACGGATTTAAATTTCCTGCAAAAAGACTGGTACTTCTGGATGTTTATGGGATAAATCACGATTCGCATTTATGGGAAAAACCTGAAGATTTTATTCCTGAAAGATTCGAAAACCGGAAAACCGATCCCTTTAATTTTATACCACAGGGAGGTGGAGATCATTATACAGGTCACCGTTGTGCAGGAGAATGGATCACAATTATTGCCATTACCGAAGCGGTTAAATTCCTTTCAAGGAACTTGCAGTATGAGGTTCCGGAACAGGATCTCAGAGTGGATCTGACACGAATGCCTACAGCTCCACAGAGTCATTTTATTATAAGCAAAGTGCTTGTTAAGGAGCGGGTGGGAGAGCTCGCATAATTTAATCATTTAACTACCTGAATTATGAAAGAAGTTTTGGATAAATTAATCAAAAGTGAAGAGGAGTGCTGTGTATCTGTTATATTGAATACACACCGCACTAAGCCCGATATACAAAAGGACGCCATATTGCTTAAAAATCTTTTAGCTGAAGCTGAGCAAAAATTATATGAGGAATACGACAAGCGCCAGGCTCAGGAAATTGCATCAAGGTTGAGAATGCTGGCCGAAAGTGTCGATCATAGTCAAAATCAGGATAGTTTACTACTATTTGTGAACCGACATATAGCTGAGCTTGTTAGGCTTCCGGTTGAAGTTGAAGACCGTGTGGTGATTGCAGAATCTTTTGCAACTCGTGACCTGGTTAGAGCATTGCATTTGCAAAAATCGTATTTTATACTTGTGATTAGCCGCGATAAAGCACGACTTATCGAAGCTTATAATAATCAATTAGTGCGTGAGATTGATGATCCCTTCCCCATCGAAAATACCGAACTCTATCTTACAAGTGAAAATGACCTTTCCATGTCAAAACAAAAAGATCTGATGAAGGAGGAGTTTTTTAACAGGGTGGACAAGGTGATGCAGAATATTGTAAAGGATAAACAGATGCCTTTGGTTATATGTACCGAGGAGCGTAATTTTTTTCATTATACAAAAATTTGCCGATTATAAAAGAATGGATAATTGGGCATCTCAATCAAAACCGTTTAGGCGAAAAGGCCGGTAGAATTGTACAGGAGGCTTGGCCAGTGGTGCTCCAATATTTAAATGAGCAGATAAACAATAGAATTGCAGAGCTTAAAAAAGCTGTAAACTACGGCAATTTTCTTAGTGATACTGGTGAGATCTGGCGAGCTGTAAATGAAGGTCGGGGACAAACTCTTTTTGTCAGGAATGGCTATTATCAGCCTGTCCGGATAACGGAAGATACAGTTGAAGTATTGGATAATCCCGGAAATTTCACAATGGATGTTATTGGATATGATATCATTGAAAAAATGGTTGAGATAAACATAAAAAATGGTGGAGATGTTATTTTTTTGGCGGATGAGGATCTTGCAGATTTCCAGGGATTAGCATTGGTAACCCGATACTGATTTAATTAATTACCTCCTTTATTTTTGAGGAATACTCAGAAAAAGTATAATGAAATGTCCATGTTCGAAAAAATCCCAATCATTATGAACAATTCATCATGAATATTTGCTGCCATCCCAGGCAGGTCCCATATGACCTTTACCTATTAATTTTTTTAAACATGAAACAATAAAAAAGTATTTGAACAGCGGATGCTTGATATAATTAGTCCATCTAAGAAAATGACTCTTTTTTTAAAGCCCCCTCATCTTGCTTGGATTAATTCTAAATAAGGCGAGTCCTAAAATTACAATTTCTTATCCGGCAGTCTTAAAAATAGGCTTTCTAACCCAAAAAGGGCCATTTCCCTTGCTATAAAGGCATACCTTTCCCATAAACGAGGGTTCTTTGACATGGTTTTTATTAGATATCAGGCCGCTAATCTTGGCAGAGCTTCTTTTTGCTTTTGCCTTTCTCGCTCCAGAAGTGCCTTGCCAATTTTTTTTAAATTATAAGCACTAATTGCAAGGCCGATATAACGTTTGAAGTGGCGGTAACCTTTATCCGGGCATCTGTCCAAGCCCCTATTTTCCAATTCGTTGATATTGGATTCTACTGCACTGTGCTTATTTTTTAAGCGCCTAAAAATACGGGATTTTTCCTCTTGTTCTTCGTCCTGGTTGCGCTTGCCAAGCTTAGGAATGACCACAGTGGGCACCTCTAGCTTTAATATGTTTTTGTTGTCCCTGCCCCAAAAACCTTTGTCAAAACTCCATGAACTTACCTTCTTGTTGGCCAGCACCCTGTCTGCTAACTTAATAACAATATCCCTGTCCTGTTCGTTCTCCATTATTTGATAATCAACTATCAAATTAAACTGATCGGTGGTGATGGCCAACTTCTTGCCAAGTTCAACGTTGGGGTGTAACTTTCCTTTTTTGACCATCTCGGTGTATTCTTCAAAAACCGAGAACATCTTTTCTTCATGTGGTATAGTTTCACCCTTGAGCAATCGCCGCTCTACCAGGGTTATATGCTTGTGAGCCAACTTCATAAAATGCTCCAAGGTGAGATGGCCCGCCAAATCTGCCATATCATTCATTGCAAGGGATGGTAAGGTCTTGGCTAATTTGTCCATTAATAACCTTGCTTTTGAAAGGTAATTGCTTGCTGCTCCTTTAATGCGCTTGTCTTTGTCCTTTCCGCCGGAACCGCATGTTTTTCCAAGTTCGCGCATATATCCTTTTGTTTCGGAGCGCCAGTTTTTAATTTTGCGCCAGCCCTCTATTTCTCCATATTTTTCCCGGAAGTTTTCTAACGTGTCGAGACATTTTCGGATGCAGTCCCACAGCAAGTTGTAGTCGGTGGGGAAATGGACATTGCTCTCAACCACAAAGCTGTCGGTCTTTAAGCGCAATGGTGCCTCCTCTTTTTTTTTAAACACGTTGTGGCCAAAAGCAAGGATAACCTCGTTTAATTGCTTTACCGTTTCATCATCCAAAAGGGATACGTTATCGTAAATATTTTGGTATTCAAACTCAATCCGCTCATAGCCAAATTCCCGTTCCACCCCAATTACATGGCGCAGGGAATAATGATTATTGACCAAGCTTTGCAATTCTTCGTAGCTGATATTCAAACACAAACGAACTTGAGAGAGGACGAAGATTGTCCACAAGTTCATTCCTTCTCTTCCCTTTTTAAGCTTCTTTGAAGACAGGACATCTTCTATAATACTGAATATCTTATCATTATATTCAGGGGTAATGAATATTAGTTTTAAGGCAACAATCAGTTCAATCAGTGCCCCTTTTTGTTTTAATGAGATCGGGGTTTTATGAATTGGTTTTTGCCCCAGTACTAAATCGGCTTCGAATCTTTTTCTCATGGTTGAATCTTTTTTGTGTTACGGGTTCAAATATCACCTTGTAGATGTATTAACCATGTGAATATCTGTATTTTAATACAGTTTTCCAAACTTTTTGGCTAAAAGATTCGAAGAAGTTATCAATACTATGTTGTTAAATATTAATATTTTAAGCTATTTTCTTAGAGACACTAAATAGCATGTCACAATCAAATCTTTGTAATGGCTTTTCCGAATAATATATATTTAATTTCTTTTGGAATGTTCCGTTCTTATCAAGTGATATTAGTTTCTCCCAAATACCATATTGTTTAAAGGCAATTTCTATATACTCCCAATACTCTTTGTAAGAATGAATAGCATTGTTAGCAAAGGCAATCCATTCGTTTGGCTTATATCCAAATCCAATAATTTCCCCTCTCTTTGCACTTTCAATCGTGCAAAAAAGAGTTGAATGCTCAAACAACTTGTCAATTAAAGATTTATCATCCAAATTATTAGCTATGGCAAATAGTGAAATTAATGTTTGCTTATATTTAAGTTCATAGCTAAGACTGTTAACTAATAATTCATCTTCTTTTGTAAAGATATAACCTCTTTTAAGCATTTTAATTGCAAGAAAAACTTTGTCGCTTAGAAAAGTATTCTCAAACAGTGAAAATATCAACGTTTTTTCATCTATAGACCGTTCATTGAAGTCTAATTCAATTTCTTTACAATCAAATATAAAATCAAGAAAATTATAATGCTCCTTTTTAGCAATTGATAACCAATAGTGAATTCTTGGCTGTCCATTTTAGGCTCAAAAGCCGATGATTTGTTAAGTACCGATAGCTGAAAATCATCCAGCTCTTCAATTCTTTTTTTTATCAGAATTGCATTAAACGTTTCACCTGTCCATAACTTCCGTAAATCGTTAATAATTAATTCAATTACTTCATTTGCCCTTTCATTTTTTTTCATTTTTCTATTTGAATTCGTTCTTCTTCTTCTCTTTGTTCCTCAATTTTCTTCTGTTCTTCTTCTTTAAGCTTTTTATTTCCACCAAAATCATAATAATAAATTTGATAAAATTCTGTTGAAAATTTGACTTGATCCAAACAAATTGATTTTTCAATCCATTTGGTTTGCATCCTATTATTATAATTTAAAAATGGGACTTTATATGTACAAATAAGACTAAAGTCCTCATAATCCTCGTCAAACTTGAAGAAATTTTCAAATTCAGTTAAATACTTAATGTCTCTTGCTGTTTGACTTTGGCTATGAATATCAAGATTGTCAAGAATCCAAATGAGATACATTCTATTCCGCTTATAAAAATCATACCGATTTAAAATATATCTGAGAGACAAATCCGATAATTGTATTTCAAAAACTAGCTCTTTATCTAAAAACTTGCAATACACGTCTGGTTTACGCTTCTGATCTCCATCAAAAATAAATTTATCATCAATTGCAATCGAGGCTACACCTTCAATTCGAGATAAGGCCTTAGCTATTTTATTTTTTAATTCTTTGTGCCTTGGGCTTTCTTTTGACTTATAAATTGAATACAATTTTTCAGATTCCTCTGGCGACAAATTTGAATCCTTTAGCAAACAAGGTTTTGCATGAGGAGCATGTTTAAAATGCAATCTATCATATTTACTAGTTGAAACATTCAGTTTTTGTTCACACTCACAACAAAATAATTCAATTTCATTTTTATGAAACTTTTTGCGTATTTTAAAACCATCTTTTAACTTCATCAAATACATCGTCTGCTTTAATGATTTCACCTGATATTTTATCAAATGCTTCTTTTATACTTCTTTCGTAACTCATTTGTAGGAGTGAAGTTTAATTTTAAGTAAGAAAGAAATGTGTGGCGTGTATGTTTGGGTCTTTACCAATCCTTTGTGAGCGATTGTAATTACTTGAAAATATTAATATGACTATCTTTAGGAAAGGTTCCATGATCAATAATTTGAACAGAAGTACCCGTGGTATATAAATCATAATGATGACAAATACATCGTAACCCTTCTCGAAACGCAATAACACTTACCGGATAGCCCTCAAAACCTACTTGGATTTCTCTTGACAATACATCCCCTTTTCTTGCTGATTTCGATTCATTGGGGTAGTTACAACTAAAAGACCAAGCAGATAAATAGTCCCTAATTTTTTTAGAAACCTCCAGACATGTCTGATGTTCCGTAGATTTTATGCAAACGGAAAAATGGAAGCTAACAATACCATTGAAATAGATGTTTGTCATATTTGATTCTTTTCTTTTTTGTAGTGACAAAATTAAATACTTACAGGTTTATAATATATTCCAATGATCTGAAATCTTACCAAAAGATGTACTTTCCACTTTTCTTCTCTGTTAGAAGTTTTTCCCTATCAAAGCCCATTCCTTTGTTGTACTGTTGGTCAAATATGGCAGGTAAATCCGGAGTGGTGATAATCTTTTCTGTCGTTTCAACCTTTTGTTCTGTAATTATTCCTTTTAAATAACCGCCACAAACTTCAAGTTCATCCGAACAAATAAGTTTTCCATGTAATTTTTCCCTGATTAATAGATAATTAATAAAGTCTTGAGGTCGTTTATTCTTACTTAACAAGGTAAGAATGAATACTTCCAAATCATCAAACTTAATTACCCAAGGATATACATCGTCCTCTTCAACTTCCAAAAGAGTAGAAAGATCATTTTGTATTTGGCCGAAAGAATTGATATTGACAATAATTGAAAAATCATTTTCTTCAAATTTTATTGTATCAATTTCTTCAATCAGATTTCCATCTTTATCTTCAATCCGTAGAGGAATTTGGTCAATGAATTTCTGTTCAACTCTTTTTGTTTGTGTGTACCCATATCCTATGCACGCATTGAAATCATCCTTATTCTAATGAATGCCCTGTTTGGGTCACGCAATGGTTCTCGCAAATTGTAACCTTTAGCTTCGATTATGAATGCGTAGTTTTCCATAAAAAAGAATATCTTGTTCGCAACCATCTACAAAGTATCCTTCAAACCATTTATAATCTTTTTTGAAAAATTTCTTGAAAAGATTTACAATTCTACTTTCAAGCAGTTTTCCTTTACTCTTAATTAACTTATCTTTTGAATTGGAATTTTTGGAGCAAACCTTTTCAAGCAAATCGTCAATAGCATGAATGACCTGTTTGATTTCGAAAACTTGAAAAAAACCATCCCCAATGTCTATAATAGGATATTCATAAAGTGGGTTTCCTGGTCTTGTAGAGGTATAGTAGAGAAAATCTACTTAATTTTTCTTTTACAAGACAACTGTTTTAATATTAAGTTTATTTTCTCAATTGGTAAGTCATCCGTAACCAAATCTTCTGGTTTGAACCTATTAATAATACCTTGGTCAGCCATGAAGGTATACAAAGCTTGTCTTTTCTCACCAAAAGCCTTTATTTCATCAGGAACTCCATCTGCAACACCTATGTTAATTTTTGTATAGGTCAACCACTCATCTCGAAACAAATCTTTTCTAGTTCCAAATCCTTGAAATTTTAGTTGAACCAAATCGTCAAGAACATTATAAAAAAGAATGAACTCATTTGTTTTTACTCCTATTTCAGCTTCAATTATGTCGTCTAACTGAGTAAAAAGGTCTCTAACCCAATTTATGGTTTGTTCCTCATAGTTTAATGGCCCCTGATTAAAGTAAGAAAGAAAAGAAGGCATAGCAACTGACCTAACTTTCTTCCATTCATCATCAATCTCTTCATCTGGTTTAGGAAAAAAAGTTTATCGTATTCTCCCTCTATTTCGTTTAAGAGTCCAACTATTTTCTCCCAACTCTGACTAGAATATTGAATTTCAATTCCGTTTGTTGTATCGGAAGAGACAAGCAGACCTCCAAGGAAATATAATTGTCTTAATGGTGAAGATAATTTTCCCAATTGGTCTTGAGCTGACCCATTTGCAATACTATCCATTAAACCTGATAGACTACCAAGAAACCATTGAGTATCAAATTCTGATACAAATTCTTTTAATTCCTTGGATTTTGCTTCTAAACTCATCTGTAATTGTTTTTTTGCAGGATACACAATTATCAAATCTATCAAGTTTATATTTCAATCACAAATTAAAGACTAATAATACACAACATTCACTCTTTCAACTAAATTTTTCTTACCTTTGTAAAAGAATCAAAAACAACAATACCACATCAAAAGGTATTCACAATGAGCGAAAAAGAGATTAAATTATTGACTGATTTGGCTAAAGACAGGCTAAAAAAGAGAGTTTCCAAAAAAGAAGCTTTACATACTTTTGTTATGGCCGGAATTTTAGATGCCGATGGTCAGTTTACTGAAAACTACCCTCATTTAGCCGCCGCTGTTGTTCCTATAAAAAAATAATTCATGTATAGCATCCGCCCAAATCTTGTTATAGGGTTCCATGGCTGCGATGCAGAAACTTGCCTCTCCCTTCTTAATAATCCGAACGATATTGTTTACAGCGATAAGCCTTACGACTGGTTAGGGCATGGTATGTATTTCTGGGAAAATAATTACGACCGTGCCATGCTTTGGGCTAAAGACAAAAAAGCACGGGGCGAAATTAAAACCCCTGCGGTTATTGGTGCTGTAATTCATTTGGGGTATTGTCTCGATTTGCTCGATAGCTCATCCATACACCTACTTCAGGCTTATTACAAAACAATGGAGGCTGAATACGAGTTGTTTAATAAAGAATTGCCCAAAAATAAAGATTTAAGCCACGATAAACACAAGGATAAAATAATTCGGGAACTTGATTGCACCCTCATAGAATATATGCACCAGGCTATCCTTGAACAAATGTTGGAAGAAAAGAAATCACAAGGCTTTACTGAGCTTAAATTGTTCGATTCTGCAAGGGGCGTTTTTACCGAAGGTGGCCCGGCTTTTCCGGGTGCTGGTATTCAGGAGAAGAACCATATTCAAATCTGTATCCGCAATTCAAATGCAATTAAGGGTTTCTTTTTGCCCCGTAAGGAAAGGGAATTTACCCCGGAAAGTATTGTAAAAGAGCAAAAGGTTCGCCTTAAATCTTCCAAATGACTTCCAGTTCTCTAATTATTTCTTTCAATATTAAGAGTTATCTTTCAATTTGAGTGTTATTTCCTTATTGGATTGGAATTAATAATTCGAACTATTATCAAAAATTATTATATTTTTGTGCTACGATTTATTTAAATAGTAGCACTATGTCATTAGTCCGTTTCGGCGTTGGTTTAGAGGAAGATATTCTCAAAGCACTTGATAATTTTGTCGTTGAAAATAATTTACCCAACCGTTCCCAGGCAATCCGGCATTTGGTTGAAAAGAATATAGCTGAAAAAAAATGGCAATGTAACCATCTGGTTGCAGGAGCAATTGTTATGCTATACGACCATCACAAGGGAGATGTGACCACAAAGTCAATGATATTCAACACGAATTTTTTGACGTTATACTTTCCTCTCAACATTTTCATTTGAGCCATGAAAACTGCCTCGAAATAATTGCTGTGAAAGGAACTGCAAACCGGTTAACTGAGCTATCAGACAAACTAATAGGTATCAAGGGTTTAATACATGGGAAACTTGTAATGAGCCGGGCAGAATAAATTTTTTGCCCTAATAGTAACACGAAATACAAATTTAGTAACAATATCAAACAATGAAATCTAAAAAAATTCTACTAACAAGTTTTCTAATTTTAGCAGTAACCTCGGCATTTTCGCAGGAAGAGTCAAAAGATACATTGAAATTAAATGAAGTTATAATCACTGCTACTAAAACTCCACAATCTCCGGGAAATGTCACCCAAAAAATCGATATTATTGACAGTAAAGATATTGGTAATATTGTTTCAGGAAACAGGAATGTTTCGGAAGTAATGCGTTATAAACCTGGTTCATCGGTAACTGCTTTATCACGAAACGATGCTAACTGGGGTACGTATAGTGGTATTGGTGCCAAATACAGCACTTACATGTTGCAGGGATTACCTGTTGATGCTTATGTTGACCCTATGAGCATTGACCTTTCAGCGATAAGCCGTATCGAAGTACAGCGTGGGCCAGCCTCGGTTTTATATCCAAATTACCTTTCACAGGATTTTGCAGGAAACCAAAGTCCCTTAGCAGGAACAGTGAATCTTATCCTGAAAGATAAAATTGACAAGTCGCTCACTCGTGTATCAACTTCTTATGGTTCCTACAACACGTTAAATGGTCAGTTTTATCACCAAGGCAATAATAAGTCGATTAATTACTTTACTGGCGCCAGTTACGAAAGTTCAGACTATACCAATTATGGAACAGACCCTTCCTGGTTGAACATGCAAAAGAACCCGGAATACAAAAAGACTAAATTATTTGGCGGAATTACCTGGTTTCCTGTTGGTAACGAAAAAACAAAAGTTTATCTTGTTTGTAAATAAAACATTTCACCAAGGCGATGCTGGTAGAGTATACAGGGGCTTTGACCATGACTATGGGATAATAAATGCTGGTTACTCCATTGAATTAAACGAGAAGATGAATCTTCAGGCACACATGGGAATAAGACAATACAACAGAACCTGGCAGGAAAGCAATTTTTGGGGACTGTTGACACTTTGAAATCTAACAATGGTGTTATCCAAAATATTGTTCCGGCTGATATTTCACTTACAATAAAGCATTGGGGAGAAAATATCTTAACTGTAGGAAGCGATTATCAAGGAGCTGATTATGCAAACTGGTCAGACATACTTAAAGGTAGTAGATTATTTGGAAATAAATCAACAGCTTATCAAGCTGGCATATACGCACAGGAGGAAGTTCATTTTGGGAAATTAATCTGGCGTGGGGGAGTTCGATTTAACTACATAAAAAACAACATAGAACTGGTAGATGGAGGTGCTCCAGGAAGCACATCCCAGGACTGGAAAAGTTTTCTTTGGAGTACTGGATTAAAAGTTAAAGCAGATGAAAATATCGCTTTTTTTGTAAATGCTGGCAATAGCTTTCTTACCCCAGGATTAAAAGCCATTGGAGGAACAATCAAACTTTCTGATAAAGGTGTGGTTGGACACAATGGCCAATTACCAAATCCTGACCTTAAACCCGAATCAGGTGTTGGAATTGATTGGGGTACAGATATAACCTTATTACAAAACCTGAAAATATCCGCCAGGGGATTTTACTTTGCAATATCTGATGCCATTGTTGATAATGTGGTAAGTCAAACACCCTCGCAGACTCAATCCATTAATGCAGGAAAAACGACCTCCATCGGAGCTGAGTTTGAAATAAAACAATTTGTTACCGAAAATATTCAATGGTTTGCCAACTACACGCTGATGAAGACAAAGGTTAAAGATGGCGAAACTGTTCCTTTTGCTCCTGAGCAGGTTGCCAATGCCGGAATAGATTTTTCTACATCCTTTGGATTATCTATAAGTCCGTATCTCAATTTTAATGATGGATTTTATGATAGTAGCTCCAAAACAGGCAGAAACTTCTTTAAACCAGGTGCATTGCTAAATATAAACGCATCTCAGGTACTTGCTAAAACAGATGGTTTCAAAGTAGAATTCTTCGGGCAGTTGTATAATGTTACCAACAATAAGTACAAGATGCCCTGGCAATTTCAAGACCCGGGATTTTCTTTGATGGCCGGAATCCGAGCCACATTTTAGAAAAATGAAAAGTAAAATTTTTCCAATATTATTTCTTTTTCTGTTTATAACAGGATGCAGACAACAGGCGAAACCACCTGAATTGTCTGCATCCTCTATCGAAGTAACCGATTTCAGAAACAAAGAAATTAGACTTCAAAAACCTGCTACCCGCATCGTTTGCCTTATAGAAAGTGCTTTGTCGGGTATTTATATGTTACACGCCGAAAATCAGGTAATAGGAGTATCGACGGCAATATACAACGAAAGCGTATCAGCCCAATATGCAATTTTAGATGAACGCATAAAACGCAAACAACTACCAGCTCCCGGCAATTGGGATTTTGTAAGCATCGAAAACATTGTAGCCTTGCAACCCGATTTAGTCATTATATGGGCTTCTCAAACCGAATCAATCCAATCCATCGAAGAACACGGGATACCGGTATATGCTATATTTCTTAAAAGTCTCGATGATGTATACAAAGAAATTACCGATTTAGGTGCATTAACAGGGAAGACTCAACGTGCAGACAGTCTTATATCGTACACCAAAAACGAAATATCCAACCTGAACAACAAAATAAAACCTTCTGTTGAAGCTCAAAAACAGTATACTTTATGTGGTCGCAGGGTTTACTTGAAACAGCCGGGACAACAAGCACGGTAAACGAATTAATTGAGCTGGCCGGGGCTAAAAACAGTTGCAATATTAACCATGAACATGTTGTAATTAGCAAAGAAAAACTTTTAGATTGGAACCCAGACGTTTGGATAATGTGGTGCAACACTACAATGAACCCCGATAATATTCTAAATCTTACTGAATTTAAAAATATAAACGCCATTAAAAACGAACAGGTTTTTGAATTGCCTTCGGTCTTTATGTGTGATTTATGGACGCTCAAATTTCCTTATGCAATTAAATTATTGGCTAAGTGGTGTTATCCGGCTACATTTGAAAACACAAATTTTGAAGAAGAAAAAAGCAAAAATGCTTACTGAATTATACGGTCTAAAGGGCGCTGAGCTTGCAAAATGAATAAACGGACAATAACTATATTAATTTATTCTTTACCAATACCTATAGTATTAGTCTCATTGTTTATTGGCCCTTCAAGTAATGTAAACCCTTCATCAATTTTTAATTTTTTAATACATCAAAACGACCCTGCAAACCTTGTAAAATCGGTTGTATTTGATGTTCGTCTGCCCCGTGTCTTGTTAACATTTCTGGTGGGAGGTTCACTCGCTATTTCAGGTTGCAGCATCCAGGCCATTTTTCGTAATCCCCTAACCGATTCGTATATTCTTGGCCTTTCTTCGGGAGCGGCTTTTGGAGCAGCGCTGGCATTGGCCTTCGCATTTATACCTGTGCAGGTATCGGCATTCTGTTTTGGATTAGTAGCCGTAGGGCTTAGTTATTTCATGGCTCGTAAAAATAAGAGCGTTTCTATTGTGTCGCTTATCTTGTCGGGCATTATAGTTTCGGGCATTTTTACAGCCTTGCTTACCATTGTTCAGTTTTACAGCGACCCGTTCAAACTGCAATCAATCATACATTGGACTATGGGCAACCTTCATAATGCGAATTGGGATAAAGTGCAATCTGCAATCTTTCCTATTTCTCTTGGTGTCATAGTGCTTTTTTCTATCGTTGGAAATTAAATGTTTTGGCTTTGGGTGATGATGAAGCCCGCACCGTTGGAATAAATCCCGACAGGGTTAAACTCATTATACTCATAGCTGCTTCGCTGGCTTCATCATCGGCTGTTGCCGTTTGCCGGGATTATTGGTTTATATGGACTAATTGTTCCTCACATGGTACGCATGTTTATTGGCCCCGATAATAAACAGGCAATTCCGCTCAATTTTCTTTTCGGTGGTATGTTTTTGCTTATCATTGATAACTTTTCAAGGACGTTTTCATCGTTCGAAATTCCGATCGGGGTATTTACAATGCTTTTAGGCGCACCTTTCTTTATATGGTTAATGAAAAAAACGAACATAGGATGGAACATGTAAACAAAGCCATACAGGTAAGTAACCTAACATTCGCATACAATGGATCGAGCGTTTTGAACAATGTAAGTTTCGAAATTGAAGCTGGTTCATTGTGTTTTATTCTGGGGCAAAATGGTACGGGCAAATCAACCCTATTGAAAATTATTGCAGGCTTACTCAAAAATCAATCCGGCACCGTGAATGTATTTGGCAATAATAATAGCAAATTATCATATACTGAAAGGGCTAAAATAATAGGATTTTTAAACCAGCAACACAAAGCAGTCTTTCCTTTCTCAGTCGAAGATGTTGTTCTAACAGGCCGTGCAGCATATATAAATTATATCCCAAAGGATTCGGATAAAAAGGCCGTTAACGAGGCCATTGAAAAACTGGAATCGAACATTTGCGCCATCGCAATTATACCGAATTATCGGGTGGAGAACAGCAATTGGTTATGATAGCCCGTTTACTTGCTCAAAAACCTAAAGTTTTGCTGCTGGACGAACCTACTTCATACCTCGATATCTCGAATCAGTCACATTTATTAAACTTACTTAAAAAACTGGTTAGTGATGGTTTAACAATTGTAGCAGTAATGCACGACCCTAATTTAGCATTTATGTTTGGCGATGATTTTTTATTTATGAAGGACAATAGGGTAATACGTTCCGGCGATTCTTTTCAGGCTTGGGATAGAGCTTTTTTAAGAACCATTTACCATAACGGGCTTGAAACCATTCCATACAATGGCAGGGCTTTTCTTGTACCATATATGAATTAGTTTATGCCTTACAGACAAACCATAGCAGCAGCTTACGATGCAGGAGTTGAGGAAGAATACAACAGACTTGTAGAAACTCCTTTGCGAGAAGCTGAATACAAGCTTATTGTAGAACTATTGGACGAGTACATCCCCGAAAATCAACAGTTATTGATATTGGTTCGGGCCGGGTCGCTATGCCGAGCATTTGCTCTTACGCAATTGTAAAGTTGGGGTTGTTGACTTATCGGCAAAATCATTAAAAGCATTCTCCGACCGCATGAAAGAGTCATGTTGCCAGCAAAACATCATTTTCAATCAGGTTTCATGTGCAACTCAATTAAGTTGGATTCCGGATTGTTCTTCTGATGCAGTTTTATTAATGGGGCCACTATACCATTTAATCAACGATGAACACAGAGCACAAGCTTTGGTGCAATGCCAAAGAATACTAAAATCAGGTGGTTTACTATTTTCCGTTTTTCTAAGCCCATTCCCTATAATTGCAGGATCTGGTGATTTAAAAGAAGGTGCTTTTGTATTTAAAAACAAAAGCTTATTCAGGCATATCAAAACAGAAATGACCACACATACACATTTTAAGGGATTTGATGTTCCTCAGTATCGTTGTTGGCCTGGCGAAGCTAGTAATATGCTTGAACGAAAGCACTTCAAAACCATACGGGTAAGGAATCTCGATGGAATTGTTTCTTTGAATAAACAGTCAATATTTGATGAGGGTTACGATGAAGAGGATTTCTTGGTTAATGAGCTAAGAAAAACTTGTGAATCGCCCGAATTACTGGGCTATTCTCAACAATTTCTTATAGTTAGTCAGATTAACGTATAAAAAGACAAAAAAATTTACCCAAATAGTAACACGTTTTTAATAAATAATAACACTTAATAAAATATACTATGAAAACCAAGACGTTAAAACATAAATTATTAGTATTTCCTATTGCTTGTAGTATTTTCCTTTCTGCCAAAGCCCAGGAAACAAAGGACACTACAAAGACAATAAACTTGGATGAAGTTGTTGTAACTGCAACAAAAACATCTGTTAATAGAAATAATATACCCTTAACAGTAACAGTTGTTTCTAAAGAAAAGATAGAGAATAGTTCGGAATCGGCCTTACTCCCGGTTTTGTCGGAGCAGGTACCTGGGCTGTTTGTTACAGAACGTGGTATTACCGGGTTTGGAGTTTCAACAGGTTCGGCTGGTCAAATCAGCCTCCGGGGCATTGGCGGAAGTCCAAATACACAGGTACTAGTATTATTAAATGGAAATCCTCAATTTATGGGTATCATGGGACATCCGCTTCCAGATGCTTATGTAGCATCTGATGTTGAAAAGGTGGAAGTAATTCGTGGCCCAGCATCTACTTTGTACGGAACGAATGCAATGGGAGGAGTAATCAACATCATTACCAAAGAACAGAAGGAAGATGGCTTCAAAGCAAATGCAAGGATGATGTATGGCTCCTATAACACCCAGAAATACATGGCTAATGGAGGATTTAAAAAAGGTGCATTCAACGTTTTTGCTTCTTTTAACCACGACCAAACTGATGGGTATCGGGATTCCTCATGATTTTCCATAAACAATGGCTATTTACGAATGGGGTACGATATAAACAAGCACCTGAACCTGAATGCAGATTTCAGCCTGGCTAATTTCGATGCCACCGATCCAGGCAAAGAAGATACGAAAGCTGGTTATGCAATTGACATTACCAGGGGAATGGGTGCTATTGCGCTGGATAATAAATTCGATAAAACAAACGGTTCGTTCCGGTTCTTTTACAACTTTGGAGAACACAACATTACCGATGGATTCCATTCCAAAGACAATAATTTCGGTATAACACTCTATCAGTCCATTAGCATTTTTAAAGGGAACACAATTACCCTGGGGACAGATTTTAAAAATTATGGAGGTATAGCAGAGAATGTTAAAGCCATGAATGGGAATGGCATGGTGTTTGGCGACACCACTGCTTGGGAGATGGCTGGATACTTTTACGTTCAACAATATCTATTTGACAAATTGACCCTAAATGCCGGATTTCGCCTGGAACATAATAGCGTATATGGCAATGAACCTGTTCCAACTGGAGGTTTAGCATTCCAGGCAACATCAACCACCACCATTAAAGCATCCGTAGCCAAAGGATTTCGTAGCCCTACCATTCGTGAGCTTTACATTTGGGGACTGGCTCCAAATTTAAAACCAGAACGGGTGATTAATTACGAAATAGGTATTATTCAGAAATTGCTGAACAACAAACTTTCCCTTGAACTAACAGGTTTCAAATCGGAAGGTTCCAACATGATTGTACAAGGTTCTGGTGGAATAAAATATGAAAACACGGGTAGTTTCTCCAACACAGGGATAGAATTCTCAGGAACATACAGACCAATTGAACGCCTTTCATTAACTGCTAATTACAGTTTTATTTCGATGGATGAGGATATTGCTGCCACACCTGAACAACAACTTTTTATTAGCGGAAACTATAAATGGAACAAACTAAGTCTGAATCTATCGTTACAGCATATCAATAACCTATATACCCAGATTAAACCCAGCAAAGAAAAGGATAGTTATACTTGCTTAATGCAAGAGTAGCTTACTCTATTAATAAATATTTGGATGTTTTTGTAAAAGGCGAAAACCTTATAAATGAGAAATATTATATAAACTATGGTTACCCTATGCCTGGTTTTATTGCATTTGGTGGTGTGAATCTGCATTTTTAAAATAATTTAAATCAATAACTATGGCTTGGTTTTTTGAAAAATCAAACGAAATTTCTTCCATACAGCTCAAACAGCTAGTTCTTAAGGCTGCTCAGGAAAGTTTAACACGTATAAATAAATCGCCCAAAAAGGTTCTTTTATTACCCCCTGATATTACCAGGGCTCATTCGGGAGCAGGTACAATCACGAATGTCCTGTATAATTTTTTTGCTCCTACGGCAGATGTTTATGTAATGCCTACTCTTGGCCAACATCTGCCTCATACACCCGAGCAAAACCAATGGATGTTCGGTGACATTCCGGAAAATAAAATCCTGAAACACGACTGGATAAAAGATGGTAAAAGAATTGGAATAATACCTGCCGGTTATGTAAAACAAATTACAGATGGCAAAGCCGACTGGGAAATCCCTATTAATATTAACCGTATTGTCTTGGAAGAAAAATGGGACATTATATTGAATATAGGGCATGTCGTACCCCATGAAGTCTTGGGTTTTGCTAACCATAACAAAAACTATTTTATTGGTTTGGGAGGTAAAGAGATGATTTGTGCCTCGCATATGGCGGCAGCTTGTTATGGAATTGAGAACAATCTTGGAAATCTTATAACACCTCTGAGACATTGCTATAATAAGGCTGAATCTGAATATCTCAATCAGTTACCGGATGCCTATATTCAGGTGGTGATGAAATATAACGAACAAGGCAAGTTAGTTCATAGCGGTTTTTATTGTGGTGATGATTTGGATACCTATATGCTGGCAGCCAAACAATCTCTGACGGAAAATATTAAGAAAGTACCTCCTTTAAAAAAGGTGGTAGCCATAATGCAGGGTGAC
>JAAUTT010000604.1 GCA_012031335.1 Bacteroidales bacterium
CCAAAGCCGCTGCATACTGCTGTAAGCCAATGCCATTATGCCACCACGTTTCGGCCCGGGCAAGCATCTGAAGAGTCACCGAATCGTGGGGCGGGATTATTTAATTGCTTCGAGAGTTACGTCTTTTACTGAACGGTCGTAGGAACTCTCGGCAGGCATTAATAAACCCTCTGCTTTTAACAGGTCTATAACTTTATTATAGGAATTAACATCAGCCAGCTTTTCTTTATCTATTTTACCATCAAATTCTTTGAGGAATTCCTGGATATCGTCCATCGATTCATTGAATTTCGACGCGTCAATAAGACGCTGGGTATAGTCGCGCGTTGGACCAAGTACCTGCCCGCCTGGGATTTCCCTGAACGACGATGAAATTTTGCGCAGAACAAACATCTCGCGGGTATTGAGTATTTCGGAATAATACCTGCGTTGCAGGGTTGCGCGGTAAGCCCTCAGCACAAATGCACTTTCGAGCACATCGCCTTCCATTTGCTTGAGGGCCAATGCAGCATACTCCGGGGCATAGAGCGAACCTTCACCCATAACTTTATCTACTGCAAGCCTGAACTGCGATTGTATTTGCTTTATTTCGACGGGTTGGGTGCGTTGCCTGAGCCTGTAAAATTCTACCAGCTCCTTTGCATTTGCAATGGCATCGGCTCCACCTTTTACTGATACATAAGCCATAGTTAATTATTTTTCGGTTAATTCCAGCTAAAATTGTTAGAGCGGGGGATGCATAAAATATTGCCTTCCTTGTCAGTGAGGATGACGTCAACGCCGAGTGGAAATTCAGCGTTTTGCTCTTTGAGTGCTTGTAAAACCGACAGTGAAATATTTCTTACATAAACCCTTTTCTCGGTTTCAACGCCAGGACCACGAAGAATTATCTCAAATGTCTGATCTTTGGGGACATCGTAAATATTTTCGACATCAATAATAATGGTGGCCGATTTTTCGGGGTATTCCAGAATGCCGACATTGGTTTCGAGTAATAAATCGCCGTTTCCGGCACCGTTTATAAACACAAAGTCGGCCTTTTGAATTTCCGAGGGAACGGCGTGGGTATTCACAACCATGTATTCGTTAAATTCTTTGGCACTGGTAGCCGAAAAGAAAGTAACATCCCTGTTGAGCAGGGCAAAGGCCACTAGGGCCGAGGCTGGGTTAAATTCGCCGGGAGCATTAATGCGTATTTCGCCAAAATTATTCACTTTCCCCGGACGGGCCATGCTGTCGAGGATAATACGGAAATGAGCCTGGGCGTCGAATATTTCGTTATAATTTACTTCGCGGATCATAAGATTTCTATTAAGCTTGTTCCATCATTTTAAAATCAACACGGGTGCGTTGTACCTGGTTGTACTCAATTTTTCCTTCAGGAGTATTTTTGCTTCGTGCGTGGATAAGAATTCGTCGAGTTCGGGTATTGGGGTGCCCGACTGAAGCAGGGCATCTACCACAGCAATGCAATAGGCACGCACTGGTTCGTCGCCCAGGCAAATGCCGTAGCCGGTAATCTGGTTGTAACTAACTTCGCAATCGGTTGTCAATGCTTCGCCCAGGTAAAATTCCTGGCTTTCAACAGAGTCTTCGGCACGGATCATAGTCAATCCCAACGAAGGCTCCTTTACTATCTGTAAAGCGAATTTTGCTTCCAAAGAAATAACCAGTTGCCTCAAAGCATCCAGGCAGCAGTGGTTTAAAATATAATCGGTTTTTTCCATTGGTATTTTGTTCTTTTGGTCCAAAATTACCAGCCGATTATTTGGATTGTGTTAGGACTTTGATATGATAGGGTTAAAAGTATTGCAGTTATTAACAATATCACTGTTTAAAGCTATTCCTGGAGCACAAATTTGTAACCCACCGATCGGATTGTTTCGATATAGTTTTTGTATTTGCCCATTTTTCGGCGAAGTCCCACAATTTGGACATCGACTGAACGGAGTGTAACGATGCAATCGTTATCCTCACCATTGATAAGGTCGATTATTTCGTGGCGGCTAAAAACACGACCCGGCTTTTGTGCCAAAAGATGCAGAATTTTAAACTCGTAATTGGTGAGCGATAATTTTTCGTTGTTAATATAAGTGGTATAACTTTCGGGGTCGATTTGCAGATT
Source organism: Bacteroidales bacterium (assembly GCA_012031335.1). The sequence continues at coordinate 2,126 of JAAUTT010000604.1, forward strand.
GTTGCGGATAATGATATGACGACTCTCTTCTTCTGGGCTCCCAAGCTTTTTAAGTGTTTTTTTAACTTTCACAATAAGCTCTTTTACCCTGAACGGCTTTGTTAGGAAATCGTCGGCACCTATTTCTAAGGCAGTTACAATGTCAATTTCGTCGCTTTTGCACGAGATCATAAAAATTGGAATCGAAGCTGTTTCCCTGTTCGATTTTAATGCCCGGCAAACATCGAGACCTTCAAGTTCCGGCATGAGCCAATCGGTTATTACAATATCAGCCGAATACTTTTCAATATGCTCCAAACCAAGTTTGGGATTGGTAAAAGCTTCAACAAGAAAATTCTCTCTTCGCAGGTTATAGCCTAAAAATCGAGAATATCCGGTTCATCGTCTATTAAAACAACTTTTTTTTCATATATGAAATTTCTTTAGTGCGATCAAATTTTTTTAAAGTATTATTGCAGAAATTTTTTTGCAGTCAGTTGATTCATTAACCCTTCAATGTATTATAGTTTTATAGAAAATTAAATTATTGGAAAGAATAAGTTAACGAAACTAAAGTAGAAAGCTAAGATTAAATTTCAGGAAATCCTTCCTTAAGCTTTTATTAATTTAATGGTATAAAAGATATTTAATTCATTAGCAGAAAGTTTGTTTTAAGATTTAAAAGTATTAAATTCTGTTTTTCAATTGCCTTTATCTATATTCTTATGAATTCTATTGTATTATCATATCATCTAAAGCTTTTCAAAGAAGAGTCTGTTATCACGGGGATGTTGCAGAACGGATTGTCGCATTTCCACCTTCGAAAACCCGATCTCAACATTAACGAATACCGTAAAATAATTGAACTTATACCAGCCGAATTTCATAAAAGAATTGTGCTGCATTCCCATTTCGAACTTTTAAATGAATTTGACCTGAAGGGCTATTATATTACCTCTTCCGAAAGGGGAGTGGTAGCCGAGCCCCAGGGTAACCATATCAGATCTACCTTTGCAAACAGTTTTGATGAATTGGAAAATCTGGATGGTAAGTACGATTACTTTCTGATGGGACCAATTTTTAAAAGTATTTCCAAGCCCAACTTAACGGTTAAGTTTAACCATGAATACCTAAGGTCAGAATTCAACAGTAGACAACTTAGGTCGAAAGTGCTTGCAATAGGCGGAATAAGGGAAAACAGTACTGAAATGGCTATAAACTATGGGTTTGACGGTGTTGTTATTTTAGGTGCAGTTTGGGCCTTGTATATGGAAACATTTGATATAAGAAAGGCTGTTGACCAATATGTCAGCATTAATAATGTTGCTGTGGTAATGAAAAATTAAATATAGTCGTAGGTAGCAAGACTAACAGGTGTAACCCGAATGGCAAAGCCACCAAAGTTACAAAACATATTGAAACCTCTATGCCAAAGACGATGCTTGAAATTGTTTCAGGAAACTGTTGATAAACTGATCGGCTGATTCTTCAAGGGTGAAGTTATTGTCTATTGTAACAAGGTTTGGGTGCGATACCTTGAAAGAACCAACTCTTTCGAGCCTCTTTCGGATTTCTTCAGAGGTTTCCCTTCCGCGTTTTTGTTAATCGCTCTAAAAGTTTGTCCTGGCTTACCTGTATTAAACAAACCTTCATGTTAGGGTAAAGAGTTGCAGCAGTTGGCAAATATTCCCGCGAACCATTCACTACAACCCCAAACCCTTTGTGCAGCCATAAGTTAATTTCAATACCCAACCCATAATAATATCCATGACTTTGCCAGTCCATAGAAAAAAAACCAGCTTTTTTTCCGAGGAGAAATTCTGTTTCGGTAAGAGAAATATAGTTTTCACCTCCCAATGAAGCCTCGCGGGTAATATAACGATGTGCAAAACTAACTGAGTCCCCGGCCAGATGCGCTTTTTTACCATTCCATTACCGAATCTTTACCTGCACCGGAGGCGCCAACAACATATATAAGGTCTCCCATATAGTTTTGTGGTAAAATGCAATTGCATTATTTGATAATATATGGATTATGTAAGAATTGTGTTAAGATTTGAACTTGGATT
>JAAUTT010000605.1 GCA_012031335.1 Bacteroidales bacterium
ATCCCTAGATTCCTCTATATTCCCAATCACAAAAACATAAGATATGGGAAATAATTTGATTAATCCTGTTGGCGGTTAGGGAAAAAACCATAGTATGACAGGATGGTTGGTAAAATAGGAGCAAGCCAGGTCTTTATTTGAATAAACATAATGAGTAAGCGGTTCGGTTTTGAATTGTCGCTCATTCCATCTTAAAGGGAACCAGGCGATTGAAGCTTCGTAATTTTCTAAAACAATAACTGGCTTATTAACTCCAATATAAGCGGTGCTATGGGCATATAACCAGTTATCACTGTAATTCAGAGCAAGGACTAGATTATCTGGTTTTATGAAATTTGCAATTTCTTCAATCTCTTCTACATTTTTGGAAGCTTCTTTCATGGAAGCAGTATGATATGCCAAAAACCTGAAATGAACAGCCAGGAGAATAATAAGGGAAACAATTTGTAAGGCCCGCGGATATTTCAGCAATGCAAGCCAACATACCATGAATATGTAAAACAGGAGAATTAATCTATCACTCATCATAATTGCATTGGGAACAAGCAAATAGAGGAACAAAAAGGAAATTGTAAAAAAAGCAAATAAAAGAGAAGGTCCAGGCAGATTTATATTTAAAGCAATACCTGACGGAGTATTTTCAGTATTTTTCTTCAGGGTGAAATAGAGATTAACAAACAAAAGAGCAACAAATAATCCAAGCAATATCCTGGTATAGATGATGAGATGATCGCAATAACAAATTGTAAGCATGGGGCGAATGTCTGTAATCCATTTTACAAGTTCCCCTAAATCGGTGCGTGGTTGTTTTTCAATGGAATCGATTTTCAGGAAATAGAAGTAGGTAAGAAGCAACCAGGGAACAGATGCTATTAATAGCCTGTATAACCGAAATCGAAATTCCCTAATGTTTCGAATTAAAAGTTTTCCGTTCCATTTCCCGGTATCTGTAAAAAAGACGGACAACCCCAGTAATAAGGCTATTGTTATCATGAAAAGCATGATATGCGAAAAGTAAAGACAACACAGGAGCAACGAAAGCACAAAAATGTGTTTGATAGATTTTCGTCCGCACTTGTGAAGGAAGTAGCTTATGGTAATAAACATAAACATTATTCCCAGCGACATATTAATAAAGCCAAAATAGAATAAATGATTATGCAGGAAGGGGAAAATAAAGTAGGTAGTCCACCTGTTTTTCGGAGCGAAGAATAATATTGTCTTGCGGAAAAACAATGGAGTAAGGATCAAATAAAGCACTAAAACTATTTTCTCAGAGATAAATGCCGAGAAAAAAAGATGAGATACCGCCATAATAAAATGCCCCGACCAGTTGGGTACAGGCACAGGATTAATTCGAAAAAGACTGGTAAGGAGAGGATGATTGCCAGATATAAGTTCCTTTATAAGATTTGCATTATAGAGATGCGAAGGACCATCAAGGGTGATAAAGTATTTAGTTTCCAAAACGGGCACCAATGTTAACAACATGATCGCCGTAAAGAAATATGTTTCCGGCCTGAGAGATAAGATTTTTCTAATATTATTGATAAGCATCTGCAAAGATTAAAACAGTAATTACTATTTCCTCAATTCAAATATCCAAATATAATCATCGGAGGAAGCATAAATTTTTTTGTAGTTTGAGAGTATTATATTCTTTAATTCTTGCCATTTTTCATCTTTCAGGTAAGCAGTGTTGCCCATAATCAATACGTAATCAATTTCCCTGATATTTTGGGAATGAATATTAGATTTCCAACGAATTCCTTTTATTTCGTCTTTTTTGTCAAGTGTAATTCTCGGTAATGCTAAAATATTCCAGTTAATGGGGAACCAGCTCAGGCTGGCTTCATAATTCTCCAGAATGACCATTGGTTTGTCAATACCCAGGTAATTTGAAAAATGAAATTCGACCCAATTGTCTGAAAGGTTTACCGGCAAAACAATACTTCCTGCTTTAATGTAATCGGAAGCATTATTCATTAAAACAGCTTTCCGGTTCAATGATTTGAGGGAGCCATTATGATGTTTTAAGAAAAGTCCGAAATGTAAAAAAGCAATCAGAATAGTAGCAATCAGGTTAATTTTTTCCGGCAAAGCCTGGGTTGAAACCCAAAGTACAAGTAGAAGAAAGAAAAGAAGGCATAACCGGTCCGACATCATTCCGGCACTTGCTCCGTTGGGAATTACAAAAAGAGGAAGAGTGCTGTCAGCGCTGGAATCAAGATCACATCACTCTGTAAAAAAATGCCTTTCATATTTCTGTTTTTAAATCTTAAATAAAGAGCAATTGCCATTGTTACAATGATAATATGCAGAAATTGTTCTGTAATCAGCTTGTCTCCCGGATAATCGAATACAATAAGTGGTCTCACATCATTTAACCATTTGATAAGCTCGCTTATTGAATATGTATCTGTTGATGTGATAAATGCAGTAGTGCTAAAAAAAATAGCAGCGAATATATTGCCGGGCAGACTAACAATAAAGAGTGTAACTAAGGGTCTCGTTAATGCTCTTACTCTTAATGCTTCTTTTGTTTTGTGAAACTTACGTAATTCGAAATAAAGTATGTACAATCCTATTGTCAAACCTAAAAAAGCATAGGTAAGAATGCCGGCAAAATAATTCAGAGTTAATAAAATGCATAATGCCAGGTAAAAGCTGAGTTTTCGTGAATTCTTATGCTTCAGCCAGAAATATAGTGTATAGAAAACAAGGGGAAGGACAGACAATAATTATAAAAACCCATGTAAAACGGGAAAGAAAACAAAAATGGCACAACCAATATAACCAGATTCCCGGAGTTGTCAGATAGAAATACATTTATCAAGTAATTTAAATGATAAAATTGAAGTAATTAAATAACCTGCTAAGAGAATTTTTTCAGCAAACCAGGCAGGCACAACAAGCATGAAAGATGATAAAAGGATGTTCCCGAGCCAGTTGGGAGCAAGGGTAAAGTTGACTTCAAATACGGGATGATATAAGCCGAATCCCCCTTTAAAAAATGAGAAAGAATTTGTGCATTATATAAATGTGCCGGTCCGTCCATAGATGGATAAAATTTCAGGGATAATAAATATATTAAGGATGTGATAAAAATAGCCCAAAAGTAAGTCGATTGATGCAGCAGATATTTCCTAATCATTAGCATATTTGTAAATTCTGAGAAAAGCTTCAATTTTAGTTTTTATAGATAACACGAAAAATAAATTAAATTTATCATTAATAATGATTTATTCAGATTAATGACACACAACTTCAATAGAAAATGACAAATCTCCTAAGGAAAAGGAATTTACTTCCCGGATTAATTGCTACGCTAATACTATCGTCAGTTGTGCTGTTTATCTTTTTTGGCAGCCTTCTGAAGAACCCAAACGAAACTTTCTTTGCTAACGATCATGATGGTCTTCAAAATTACTATGGGCACATTTTTCATATTAAATATGATTCCTCCTACCTGCATACCACCGGCATGAATTATCCATACGGAGAAATGATTTACTATACAGGTGTTCAATTGGTGCCGGCAAATATTATCAAATTTATTTCGGATCATATTATTGATTTGTCGGGTTATGTAATTGGGCTTCAAAACCTGGGAATGTTATTTTCCATTGTAATTGCCGCTGTGTTTTTATTCCTCATTTTCGCCGAAATGAAGGTTAGAAAATTGTTTGCTTCTATTTCGGCAGTTTCTATTGCTTTTTTGTCACCACAGCTTGATAGGTTTGGCGGTCATTTCTCGTTAACCATCTCGTTTTTTGTTCCTTTAATTATTTATCTGATCTTGAAGTTTTCCCAGACAAAACGTTTATACCTCAGTCTGATAATTGGTTTTGTTTTTTTCTGGTCTTACACAACACATCCTTATTTTTTTGCAATCAATGCAGCATTGGTTTTGTTTTTCTGGATATTTACTTATTCTAAGGACATCAGTCAATGGCGAAAGTACACATATCACCTTTTTCTTCAGTTAATTTTGCCATATCTGGTGGTGCAATTCTTTTCATTATTATTGATCCGGTTACCGACCGTACTCAGGCTCCATGGGGTCTTTTATTTTACAGAGCTTATCCTGAAGGTATATTTTTACCCTTTGGTCGCCATATGGTCAGTTCTATCCTGGATTTTCCTAAAACCGATTATACTTCAATGGGAGG
>JAAUTT010000606.1 GCA_012031335.1 Bacteroidales bacterium
CCTTAAAGGGCAGAAAATTAACTTTCAAGGACTTTTCATGGAAAAAAGAAAACTGGATGATGATTAAAGGCACTGCCAGTGAGGTTGACATCAATGAATTCAATGTAAAACCCTTAAAAAATCCGACACCTATTTTGAAGGTATTTATTGTAAAAACTGTGGATTCAGCTTCGAAATGGAGTATAAACTTTTAAATGGCAAGTGGTACCTCGTATTTTGCAGGAGAAAGATCTTTAAGTTGCAGAGAGATTCCGGATGATAAAACCTGACAGATTTAATTGTGCCATGTTTTATTATTTTATTTTGTATTCTATTCCATTGATTATGGCATTTCGCAGCGTATCGCCTATTCCCCATGCGTAGGATTGGCTAACTATCCGGCCTATACCCGGAGCTAAAATAATGGTATGCTCATCGTCCACAGCTTGAATGAGATCATAATCAAACTGCATACAATTTTCAATTTTCGGTTATTTATTTGAAGTATTTTGGAGCCGGACACTTTGGTTACTTTCCAGGTTTGATTATAATTGCTTTCCGGGTAAGTCCATGACGCTTTTTCAGGAATAAAGAAATCGTATTTTAAATATTCTTTCTTGGTTTCGTTATTTAGCATGAACACTTTACCTTCAGGTGTTTGCCGGTAATATTCGTAATAGGAATAGAATACTGTGTCGGCTGCAAATGTCTCCACTATAATTTCAAAATATTCTTTGTTGTTCACCTCAATAATATTTTTAACTTCAGCTTTGGACCTGGAGTAATTCCATATATTACCGATTTTAAGCGGGAAGTATTCACATCCAGTGCCTATTCTCTCACGATTTATGATATTTTCTTTTTCACAACCAGATATTATAAAAATGAATAGTATCATTAAAGGAAAAAGAAGCTGGTAATATTTACATAACCTTTTCATAAAATAGTAATTTAGTAAAACCAATAGATGCAATTATTATCCAATCGTTGCGTAGAAAGAACGGTTTCGGGAAATAAAAAAAGCCCTCCTGAGATCGAAGGGCTTAATGTTTAAAAAGCAACTGTTAACTAACTAAATAGCAAAATTCTTATAATCCTTTGGAGAGCATGTAATACATCTCATTCCATTTCAGTTCTTTTTTGAAATCTGTTATATTGGTATCTTTTCCTATATGGAGATACTCTATTCCAGCCATTTCGGCAAAATCTTCCATATATTCGGCATCGATAGCCTGACTAAAAGCAGTATGGTGAGCGCCACCAGCGTATATCCAGGCAGCAGCACCCACTTTAAGGTCTGGCTGAGGTATCCACAATGCGCGGGCTACAGGGAGTTTAGGCATATCAGCTTCTGGTTTAACGCAATCAACTGAGTTAACAATTACACGGAACCTGTTACCCATATCAATTAAACTGGCATTGATTGCTGGTCCTGTTGGAACATTGAATACCAAACGGGCAGGATCATCTTTTCCGCCAATACCCAGAGGATGCAATTCAAGTTTGGCTTTACCTTCGCCAATGGTAGGGCAAATTTCAAGCATATGTGCGCCAAGTACCTTCATACCGGCAGGGTTTAAATGATAAGTGTAATCTTCCATAAATGAGCATCCGCCTTTTAAGCCGGCACCCATAACTTTTATGGCTCTTACCAGTGCCGCATGTTTCCAGTCGCCTTCAGCGCCAAAACCATATCCCGAATCCATAAGTCTTTGCGAGGCAAGTCCCGGAAGTTGTGCTAACCCATGCAAATCCTCAAAAGTGGTGGTAAATCCCTTAAATCCGCCAGCTTCCAGAAACTGACGTATACCAAGTTCAATTCTTGCCTGATAGCGCACATTCTGGTGTTTTGCACCACCATTTTTTCCGGCTTCGGCTATTTCGTATTGTTCGGCATAAACCTTAACCAGTTTGTCGATTTCGGCATTGGCAACTTCGTTAATAATTTTACTATATCGCCAACACCATAGCTGTTTACCGAAAGGCCAAATTTTATCTGAGCTTCAACCTTATCGCCTTCTGTAACGGCTACTTCGCGCATATTGTCGCCAAACCGGGCAATTTTAGTGGTTTGAAAATCGTACCATCCTGCAGCTGCTCTTGTCCAAACAGCAATACGATCCACAACATCATCTTCTTTCCAGTGACCAACAACAACTTTACGGTTGATGCGCATACGGGTCATGATAAAACCATGTTCACGGTCGCCATGAGCAGCCTGGTTCAGGTTCATAAAATCCATATCGATTTCACCCCAGGGCAAATCACGGTTATATTGCGTATGTAAATGAAGAATGGGTTTCTGGAGTAGTTTTAGACCATTAATCCACATTTTGGATGGAGAAAAGGTGTGACACCAGGTAATGATACCAATAAGATTACGTGTGGAATTGGCTTCGATGCAAAGATTGGTAATTTCTTCCGGCGATTTCATAACAGGTTTGAAAACTACCTTTACGGGTATTTTGGAATTGCTGTCGAAAAAACCAGCTATTTCCTGCGAGTGTTCGGCAACCTTTTTCAATGTTTCCGGACCATATAAGTGCTGACTTCCGGTTACAAACCAAACTTCAAGAGCTTTTAAATTGATAGTCATAGTATTTTTAAGGTTAATTGTAAAATATGGTAAATCAATTAGTATGTTTAATAAGTGTTTTATTTACGCTTAAAGATTTATTGTAAAACTAGGGTTAAATTTTAAAATAACCATAGAAAATTTGAATTATTTTTTTGAATGTACTTCGAATTGAAAGTTAAAACCTGAGGGTTAAAAATCAGTATATTTAAATTGTTACTTATATCTTTATCTGATCTTTAAGGTAATATTGCACAGTAATCTCATGCCCAAATCCGAAATTTTACTGATCTTGTTTTTGGGTAATTTCCGCCATAGTTTTTCCCTTATATTTTCTTAACTTTAATAATGTTGCGTCAATTTTCAGTACAGGATTGGATAAATTAAACAAAACAAAATGATGAAAAATTTAAATATCGGGCAGAAAGTTCTTGTGAGCTATATTTTAGTGATATTGATATTTATAGGATTAGGTACTTATATTATTGTGAGACTAAATACACTGGGAAATTTGCAGGACGAAGGCGCCAGAAGAGCGGAACATTCCGTTAAAACCTCACGCTATGCCGAACTTGGGCAAGTTTCGTACAGAATAATTGCCGATGCTATAATTAACAGGGATGAAAAAGTGTCGAAATATGAATGGAACGAACGCAAAGGGAAAATTGAATTGATAATGGCAGAACTGGATGCTATTGTTGATACACCAGATGAGAAGACCTGGCTTTCCGAAGCGAAACAGAATTATAAACAAATTGAAAATATTGTAGATACTCAGTTATTCCCCCTTATTTTCGGTACAGATCAGTTATCAGGACAGGTTATGGAGCAAATAAAGGGAACTGATGCCGATATTGATAAACTCCTTTCAATGGTTCAGGTTTCGATTGACAAGATTACACATAGTATTGAGCAGGAAAGCCTTGAAGGTGATGAAAGATTCGATCAGATCAGCAAAGCTACTATTTCTCTTGTCATCATAATAATTTCTATATTTAACAATTGGCTTTCTTATATTTTCATTTTATTTAAGCCAAAATATTAAAAAAATTCTTGCCAGCCTGATTGATAAAATTACTTTAATCAATAAGGAAACCACTGAGGGGAAACTGGATTCGCGCCTTAAAACTGAAGAGGTTAATTTTGAGTTCAGACAAATAGCAGATGGAATAAATAATATTCTCGAATCGCTTGTTCAGCCCTTAAGTGTTGCTGCAAAATATGTTGACAGTATTGCGAAAGGCGATTTACCCGAGCCTATTACAGATGAGTACAAAGGTGATTTCAATCTGATTAAAAATAATATTAATGCATTAATAGCCGCTTTATCCCAGATAACACATAAGGCAAAACTCATGGCCAACGGTGATTTATTGATTGAACTAACCAAGCGGTCGGATAATGATGAACTCATGAAGTCGCTCAACGATATGGTTATATCCATGAAAAAAGTCATAGAAGAATTTAGTATGGCATCGGAGAACATAGCCAGGGCAAGTATGGAACTTAGTTCCAGTTCACAGCAATTATCACAGGGAGCTTCGGAGCAGGCAGCATCGACCGAACAGGTTTCGTCGAGCATGGAAGAAATGGCTGCAAATATTATGACATGA
>JAAUTT010000607.1 GCA_012031335.1 Bacteroidales bacterium
TCTATACGCTTATTGGAACATTCAGACAGGTATACGGAGAAAGTCCGTATAAATTCCATCTGCGAAAAAACTGGAAAAAGCTGTGCTTACCTGCAGAAAGAAACCTATCCGGTAGCAGATATCGCTCTTTTTATTCGGATTCACCCACAGGCTTGCCTACACCAGGGCATTCCGGAAAGAATACGGAATATTACCTTCAGAATACCGTGTACGAAACAAATAAATTTTCCGGGTATATATATTCCTTTTTGTAAATTTATCCGGATACATTACTACACTCATGAAGACAATTATTTTTTTTCTTGCTTTTTTTGCAAGCCTGGTTTCTTTCAGCCAGCTTACACCGGTTTATGACTCCATACCGATGAGCGATGGAAAAAAACTGGCGATGACCTTATATCAACCTTCGGGATGTACCCAATGCCCCACTATACTTATCCAGACACCATACAACCGGTTATTTTATAACCTTGGTCTGCCTCTCGGCATCGGTACCCATATCAATGGCTGCACTCATAGCATAGGCAGCGCAAAATATATCGGGATATTTAAAGGCATTCAACACTGTGCCGTATCCGCCCATGGAAAGTCCTGCAATTGCTCTCGATTTCCGCGATGATTTCAACCGGTATTTTAGTTCCATTTGAGGAATGAGTTCCTGAATCAGGAAATCCTCGTAACGAAAGTCCATACCATGAAAATTGTTACAATAAAAAGCCTGATTTACCTTTCGGGCATTATTACAACCATGCTTTTACAACTTTTATCCGAAATTGACTGGTTTAAGGTTCGGGCCATATCGTGTTTAATCCAATCCTGATGATTTCCACCCATACCATGCAACAAATAAAGAACAGGATACAGAATTTTGGATGTATCGTAACCGTAAGGCAGAAAGACTGAGTAATGTATCGATTGTTTCAGAATGTTGCTAAAGATTGACTGGGTGGTATCTGTGGTTCCTTCCGGAATCGATTGGTTTAATTCCGGAAATGGAAGTTGTTTTTCGTCTTTATTGCACGAAGTGAAAAATAAACATGTGATCAGAATTATAAAAATGGTCAGTAATACTCTCATAAATAAAATAAGTTATAGAATCAGAGATAAATAGCGCCCCAGATGTAATTTATCTTTCCGGTTACTTTTTATTATATGAAACTTTACTCATATTTTACCCTTTTTATTTTAATGACAAGCTTAAAAAATATTTGATGCTGATTTTCAATGATTCTTTAGAGTATATACAATAAAATTATCAGGTAGATAAATCGCAATTGCCAAAGTTTATATGCAAATATAGCAATATATGTGTAAATTATACATAATATAAATTATTCTTAAATAAGGATTTCCATTCTTAAAAACAGAAGTACCTGAATTTTTTACTTAATTATCAGGGTAGCATTTTGGTTAAAAGATGGATGTAAGATAAAAAGTAGAAAGCTCATTATTTTTTTTATATTTGCTTATAGCATAACTACTAACGGAATGGATTTCGGTGAGTCATCCTATTTCTGACATGTTAAAGAAGATGTTTTTATCATTGTTTGTTCTTTTATTTGTTATGATTCTCTTTATCATTGTTTTTGTTGTTTAATTGTTAGTTCGTAAAGTTTCTTAAAATCATTATCATGAACAGAAAAGCCATACTATTTATCGTATTCATTTTCACTTGCGTTTTCGTCAATGCTCAGCGGGTAGGTTCTTCCCCGGAATACATCAAAGCACTTACCCCGGAATGGAAAGGTGATCGGTTTCCCGATGGCAGGCCAAAAGTATCGGATGCTATTCTGGAACGACTCAAAAATATCTCACTTGAAGAAGCCTGGGGTGTATTGCGGAACAAGGGATTTCATAACCAGTACGAAGGCGACTGGACTATTATTAATCCCGACGAGGTAATGACGGGAAGAGTAGTTACCGCACAATACATGCCTCTCAGACCCGATTTTGAGAAATTGATAAAGGAGCAGGGAAAACTTGAAAACAGGGCACAGCAGGGAGGTACCAACTCGTGGCCCATCGATATACTTACAAATGGAGATGTTTATGTAGCCGACAGTTACGGTAAAATTACCGACGGTACACTTATAGGTGATAACCTGGGTAACTCAATTTACGCAAAATCGCAGCGTGGTGTAATTTTTTACGGATCGGTGCGTGATGTGGAAGGATTATCCGAAATCAAAGGTTTCAACGGTTGGATCAAAGGATCGGACCCCTCCTATATTCAGCAGATGATGCTTGTTTCCATCAATACTCCTGTTCGCATTGGCCATGCCACTGTGTTACCTGGAGATGTTGTACTTGCAAAAAAAATATGGCGTTGTTTTTATCCCTGCTTACCTTGTCGAAGATCTCGTTTTAACATCTGAAATTACTGCCCTGCGCGACGAATTCGGACATCAGAGACTCAGGGAGAAGAAATATCTGGCAGGTCAGATAGACAGTGAATGGACCGAAGAGATAAAGAAAGATTTTTTAAACTGGCTTAACAACTATCCTGGTAAATTACCCATGTCGAGGGCTGAACTGGATAATTACCTTAAAAACCGCAACTATTAGCGTTACTAATATCCTTTAGCAATTACTTAACCACCGAAAAAATACAACTATGAAAAGCATTTTACAGCAAATTGCAGCTAGTAACCGGCAAATGGAGCTGGTTGAAGCAAAAGCTAATCAGAACGAACTGGATAATCCTGTAACTTCGCCCAACAGGCGTAATTTCCTGAAGAAAACAGCGCTTGGAGGTATTGCACTTGGTGGGCTGATGAGTCTCCCGGTCGAAGAAACCATTGCACAAACTACCTCCAAGGTGTCCAGGGCATCCAAGCCCTCGGAACTGAAAATAACTGATATGCGGTATGCTTTAACAGCTGTAATGGGAGGTACTGCTATTATCCGAATTGACACAAATCAAGGAATATATGGGTTGGGAGAGTTCGCGATGGTGCCGATGTAAGGTATGCCTTGATGCTTAAGAGCAGGATATTAGGATTGAATCCATGCAATGTTGAAATGATTTTTAAGATTATCAAACAGTTTGGCGGTCAGGCACGTCAGGCCGGAGGTGTTTGTGCAGTTGAGATGGCATTGTGGGATTTGTGCGGGAAGGCATATGGTGTGCCAGCCTGGCAATTGCTTGGAGGCAGGTATAGGGAAAAAATACGGCTGTATGCTGATACTCCCGAATCGAGTAATCCCGAAGAACAACTTAAGCGGATAAAATATCGCACTGAAGAACAGGGTTATACCTGGCTTAAAATGGATCTTTCCATTGACGAGTTGGTGGATATTCCCGGAACACTTGTAAATCAAAAGTTCTGGCAACAGGAAGGCAGACTCAGACAATGGCAGGGCGATTATATGTCGTATGCCAATACTCTGCATCCCTTCACCCAAATACAGATTACCGATAAAGGGCTTGATGAACTGGCCAAAATTGCCGATGGAGTGCGCCAGATGGTTGGATATGAAATACCAATATGCACCGATCATTATGGTCATTTCGATTTGAATAACGGAATCCGCCTGGGAAAGGGCGCTGGAAAAATACAGATTGGCATGGCTCGAAGATATTGTGTCCTGGGAACTTACTGATCAGTGGAAACCATGTCGGACGAATTGGAAACACCTACTTTAACAGGAGAAGACATATACCTGCTGAAAAACTTCAAACCTTTGATTGATATCCATGCAGTAGATATCGTTCATCCCGATCTGGCCAGTTCAGGAGGACTTCTGGAAACCAAGCGGATAGGTGACTATGCCGAGGAGCACGGTATAGCCATGGCCATACATCAGGCAGGTACACCGGTATCTTTTATGGCTTGTGTGCATTGTGCCGCAGCTACTCAAAACTTTTTATCTCTTGAACATCATTCGGTTGATGTGCCCTGGTGGGAAAATCTTGTAAAAACAACCGATGGAAGGCAACTTATTACCAAAGGATTTGCCAATTTGCCACTGGAGGCTCCGGGTTTAGGTATTGAGTTGAATGAAGATGTTGTAAAAGAACATTTGCATCAGAGAGATAAAAGCTTTTTGCCCCCACAAAAGAATGGATGATAAGCGATCGCACGACAGAATTTTCAGTTAGGGACACATTTGTAATTTATTGAGTTCTGATACACCTTATTCCTCTCAAATGGGGAGCATAGTGTT
>JAAUTT010000608.1 GCA_012031335.1 Bacteroidales bacterium
AATAGACTTTGACGAGTTTAAGACTTCTTCGCCGGAACAACGATACCTGAACTTTACTACAAAAAAGACCGGACCTTATTCAGCGTGTTACACAATACCAACTTGCGAGCTATTTGGGTATCAAACCTCAATCGTTGAGCAGACTAAGAGCAAGAATTCTTGAAAAAAGGGGCTAAGACGTATTTCTTAACTTAAGTGAACGAGTTACTGTACCTCGCCAATCTACTTTTGCAATATCATTTAACAATAAAAAAAGATATGCAAAAGAAAATTTTACTGATTGGACTTGCCTTGGTGTTGGCAAGCAGTTTACAGGTAAATGCACAATATGCCACACAAGACAGCACCTATAAAAAGTGGTTTGTTGGCAGTTCATTCTGGATGTTAGGAAATTTTATCCCCAATGACCCAAATCGGCCTGAATATGTACAATTAAATGTTGGATACAGGCTAACACCCAAAGATGTTGTTTCCATTAGATTTAAAAGATCCATTTATAACTGGCCATTAGGTTTGCCTTGGGAAAAGTTATTTGATGAACAGCGACAGCAATACAACTTTTCTGGCCATGCACGCATACTTGCACCAACATTAGGATACCAGCGGTTTTGGTGGAAGGAAGTCTATACATCCGTTTATGCACTGAATGCTTTTGAAAAATATATGGATGGGAATGGAAAAAAGATTGGAAATGGATACACTTTATACCTGGACTTCTATTTTGGTTATCAGTTTAAGTTTTTTAAGAACCGGTTCTTTTTTTGAACCATCAATTGGAATAAGTTACTGGCCAGTAAGAACTAATGTTCCAGAATCTTTTAAAGCAGTAGAAAAAAATTGGCCTAACTACTTTATTCAACCTGGGTTGGATTTTGGGTTTAACTTTTAACAACTTAATCGCGAGAAAATATGCAAAAGAAAAATTTTATTCATTGGCTTTATCTTAATGATAACAAGTACGCTCCACCTCAAAGCACAATATACTAATACCGAAAGCACTTACAAACGGTGGTTCGTTGGTAGTACTGTATTTTTATTGGGTAATCTGGCTTCTACAAACAGCCCCGACTTCGTTCAATTCAATATAGGCTATCGTATTACAGGAAAAGATGTAATTACAATAGAACCAAAAACCTGGAAATATGCCTGGCCTAATGGTATTCACCCATTTTTTAACAAATCATACGGAAAGTCGGAGGAGAAATTTCCGGGGTATGTTCGTGAATATGGCTTATCAGTGGCTTACCAACGATTTTTGTGGAAAGGTATTTATGCCGAACTTAATGTAATGCCTACTTTGCAAACTTTTGTGAATGTTGATGGTGAAAAAATTGACAATGGATTTCAGGTTTTCAACACATACCGGGTTGGTTATCACATCAAACTTTTTAAGGACAGATTTTTTATTCAACCATCAATTGCAATTACCCACCGTGCTTATCACACTAAAATGCCTGATGGGTTTAAACAGTTAGACGATAAATGGTCGAAATTCATCTTCGGAGAACCGGGATTTCATTTTGGGTTTAATTTTTAGTTTGATAATTTATGAATTCACAAAAGAAACAACACGAATTATGAATACACAAAAAATACCACAAAATGCTTTGGAAGACATCCAAGTCAGTTTGAAACTGAAGCTTGCTGCGCTGTGGACGAGTTTTATGTTTCTCTATATCTATGTTGATTATTTCGCCTTATATATGCCGGGCAAAATAGAAGATATTCTGAGAGGGAGAGTGTTTAAATTTGATATTACGCAAGGATTTCTTTTGGCAGCACTCGCCTCAGTGACAATTCCGGCACTGATGATTTTCCTTTCAGTTGCGCTGCCGGCAAAAGTAAATCGCTGGGCAAATATTATTATAGCCTCGGTATATATTCCCTTTACATTGTTTAATTTGGCAGGTGAGGCTTGGATACATATGGTGTTTGGCGCTGTTGCAGAAGTGGTTCTGCTTTGTATGATTATCTGTTATGCATGGAAATGGCCTCGTATTGAAACATAAAAACCTATGAACGAGGTTTTATCTTTTTTCCCTATGTGGCTTCATTATTTTTTCCCTTCGTTTAGTTATTCTCTTGCAGCTTACCGCTCGATACTTGCCAATATTTTATAAATTGCTGTCTGTTTCCAAACAACAAAACAAAACTGATTTCCATTTACATGAAACTGCTTACAAATGGATAAATATAACAGTGTAAAAGGAACAAATGACTTGCCTGCCCGATTTTATACCATTTTGCAAAATGTTTAGAGACCCTGCCACCATTTAAAACTGTAGTTTATGAATGTAATACAGACCGAAAGACTGACCAAGAAATTTGGAGACACAATTGCGGTGAACGATGTGTCAATTAATGTGAGAGAAGGTGAAATTTATGGGTTTCTTGGACTAAATGGAGCAGGTAAAACCACTGCAATCAGACTTTTGCTTGGAATGATTAAAGCAGATTCTGGTTCAATCCTATTATTTGGACAAAATGCAAAACAAGCATCCCGGATTTGGAATGATGTAGGGTATTTAGTGGAAACTCCCTATTCATACCCGAATTTAACTGTCAAAGAAAATTTGGAAGTTTGTTACCAACTTCGTGAACTTAAAGACAAAAAACAGATTGATAAAATTATCAGTGTTTTACAGCTTGGACAATATGAGAACAAAAAAGCAAAATTTTTATCTTTAGGTAATGGTCAGCGTTTAGGGCTTGCAAAGGCACTACTTCATAATCCAAAATTATTAATACTCGACGAGCCTATAAATGGGTTAGATCCGGCTGGTATTGTTGAAATTAGAGAGTTTTTAAAAGACCTGGTTAAAAATCATAATACAACTATATTTTTATCAAGTCATATTCTTTCGGAAATATCAAAAGTAGCTACCAGAATTGGAATTGTTCATAATGGAAAATTAATTACGGAAATCAATACAAATGAATTAGAACATCAAATAATCAAAAAACTATCTGTTAATACTGTTGATAATCAAAAAGCATTGCAGATACTTAACGATAATTATTTTTCTTCTACAGTTAACGAATCAGGCTTAATCGAATCAGTAGATAATAAAGCTATTACAGAACCTGAATCTATTTCGACTTTATTAGTCAATTCGGGAGTGCCACCAAAAATGCTTCATGTTATTGAAGAGGATTTGGAGGCATATTTTCTTAGAATGATTGGGAATTAAATTTATCGAATTATGAAACAACAATGGAAGGCATTTATTGCCGAAATTCTTAAAAACAGACATTCTCGAATTACCTGGGTTACTTTTATTGCATTTTCTCTTGCCCCATTATTTGGTGGAGTTTTTATGCTTTTAATGAAAGGTAATGGTTCAGAAGGCCTATCGGGTGCGTTTAAGGCAAAAGCAATATTATTGTCATTTGAGGCAAATTGGAATTCTTATTTGGGATTATTGTCGCAAGCAGTTGGTGTTGGTGGTGTGTTGATATTTGGATTTGTGGCAAGTTGGCTTTTTGGCAGGGAATATTCCGATGGCACAGCAAAAGATTTGTTGGCTTTACCTATTTCAAGAGTGAAAATTTTAAATGCGAAATTCAGTTATTACATTTTATGGTGTATTGCTCTTGTATTATCAAACTTATTATTAGGATTGCTTATTGGATTTTCACTACGATTACCGGGTTGGGATTTAGAAATGTTTGCCAATAATATTCAAGTTTATTTCATTACAACCTTAATGATTATTTTTTAAACACCCCTATTGCTTTCTTTGCGTTATATGGTAAGGGATTTATGGCTCCTCTTGGTATTGTTGCAATATTATTAGTATTGGCCCAAGTTATTGGAGCTTTAGGATTTGGTAATTTTTTTCCCTGGGCTGTTCCTGGTATTTATAGCGGTAGTGGAGGAGCTGACTTGAAAGCAGGTTTGAATTTTAATGAGTTACTTAATTATCGTAATAACAAGCATTATTGGGTATTTTAGCACAATTCTATGGTGGAAATATTCAGACCAGACAAAATAAGGATAAAAAACTTTGCCTTAATAGAAAGTTCAAGCGATTGGCATGGCACAGTTTGAACTACCGGTAGAACATTTTTTTTGCTTAGCTTAGTACAATCCGGTTTAATAAATCGCGATTTGTTTAGATTCCATCGAGGTTTATTCCAGAATTACTCCACCTTAAACCCGGA
>JAAUTT010000609.1 GCA_012031335.1 Bacteroidales bacterium
ATTTTTCGTAGTGACCGGAAGTCACATATAATTCTTTTTGACCGATATGCGGTGTTATTACCTGTTCATATCCGTATTCTTTCTGTACTTTCCTTAAAAACGACTCCAGATTCTCTCTCAATTTAGCGCCTTTGGGAAGCCAAAGAGGTAAACCTTGTCCAACCTTTTGCGAAAAGGTAAATAATTCCAATTCTTTGCCAATTTTTCTATGATCCCTCAGTTTAGCCTGTTCAAGCATAACCAGGTATTCATCCAGCATTTTTTGTTTAGGGAATGTAATTCCGTAAATGACGGGTAAGTTGCTTGTTTTTTTCGTTTCCTCTCCAATAAGCGCCAGCAATGCTAAGCAGCTTTATAGATTTAATATAAGAGGTGTCGGGTAAATGTGGGCCACGACATAAATCTGTGAAATTCCCCTGGGTATAAAATGTAATTGTACCGTCAGCTAAATCGTTTATTAATTCTATTTTTATATGGATCTCCTTTTTCGGAAAAATAATTCAAGGCATCACCTTTTGCAACATCTCGGCGATTGTATGTCGATTTGGTTCTCGCAAGTTCCACCATTTTTGCTCAACCTTAGGTAAATCGGAATCCGAAATGGCTCTTCCTTCCCCTAGGTCAATGTCATAATAAAAACCATTCTCAATTGAGGGACCAATACCAAGTTTCACCCCGGGATATATAGCTTCAAGAGCTTCGGCCATTAAATGGGCAGAGGAATGCCAAAAAGCATGCTTTCCTTCTTCATCATCCCACTTATGGAATTTTACAGATGCATTTTGTGTAATAGGACGGCTTAGATCCCAAATTTCTCCGTTTACTGAAACTGAAAGTACATCATTGGCCAAGCCATGACTTATGCTTTTGGCAATGTCTAAACCCGTAACCCCTTCATTATATTCCCTAACCGATTGATCTGGGAAAGTGATTTTTATCATCTTAAAGGCTATTTTGAAAAAAAGTATGCAAAGATAAGGAAATAATCCTTATTTTCAGCCACATTAATTTTGGGAATTATTCATATATCTTATAATTAATAGATATTTAGTAATTTACAATATAAAACAAGCTTAATTCAATATTAATCAGGA
This sequence comes from Bacteroidales bacterium, assembly GCA_012031335.1. The sequence continues at coordinate 1,095 of JAAUTT010000609.1, forward strand.
GGGGATATGTATAAAAATGGAATAACAGTAATCATCTTAATTTTTATAAGCCTTCTTAATTTAAGTGGACAAACTCGCAGGAAGAAGTATTACGCTGGAAGATTATATATGTGAACCGGATATTTCAGTTGACGGTCTTGATGGTATCGTTTCAATGAAAGATGGGGAGAAATATACAACCTTAGAAAATTACAGGAATATTGTCCGGTACGAATATAAGAGCGGGAAAATTGTGGACACCCTTGTTTCTTTAACTAACAGAAACATAGGTTTAAAATATATTTACGATTATACATTTAATAATAGTGAAGATAAAATTCTCCTTTCAACCAATATAGAGCCAATTTATCGTCATTCTTTTACTGCTGATTACTTCCTCTACAATCTAAAAACCAATAAAGTAGATCCTTTATCCAGGAACGGATCTCAGCAACTGGCCGATTTTTCGCCTGATGGAAAGAATATTGCCTTTTTCAGAGAAAACAATATTTATCTGAAAGACCTTGAAACGAATAGTGAAATTCAGATAACAATTTGATGGTAAAAAAAAATGAAATTATAAATGGAGCACCCGATTGGGTTTATGAAGAAGAATTTGGTTTCAGTAAAGCTTTTGCATGGTCATCAGATGGTCGTTCCCTGGCATATATGAAATTCAACGAGAAAAGAGTTAAATCGTATACACTTACTTACTTCGATAAACTTTACCCAACCTTATATACCTATAAATATCCAAAGGCCGGTGAAGATAACTCTATCGTTTCGGTGCATATTTATAACCTCGATTCAAAACAAACGTCACAGGCTGATATCGGACCCGAGACGAATCAGTATATTCCAAGGATAAAATGGACTGAAGATCCTTCAAAACTGGCAATAATCAGGTTAAACCGACTTCAGAATAAGGTAGATGTATTATCGACTGATGCTCACACGGGTAAATCGGATATTATATTTTCCGAAACTAACAAATGGTATATCTCTGAAGTGAACGATAATTATATCAATTTTTTGAAAGATAAAAATCATTTTATTATTTTTTCGGAAATGAGATGGATATAACCATCTCTATTTATATAATATTGAGGGGAAACTAATTCGGCAACTTACACAAGGGGATTTCGATGTAGTTGATTTCCTGGGAGTAAACCAAGCAACCCAAACTATGTTTTATTCCAGCAGTGAACCATCTCCCTTGCAAAAGCAGTATATGCTATTAAACTCGATGGTTCGGACAAACAAATTTTGACTCCCTTACCCGGAACTAATAAATGTGAGTTTAATGCAACATTTACATATTTTATAAATTCCTATTCAAATGCCAATACTCCACCTGGGGTTAAATTATATAATATTAAAGGTAAACTTATTAGGATACTTCTGGAAAATGAGGCGTTAAATGCTGCTGTAAAGGAACATAATTTCAGTAAAAAGGATTTTTTTGAATTTAAAAATTCTGATGGAATTACCCTAATGGGTTATATTATTAAACCATTGAACTTTTCACCTGAAAAAAAGTACCCGCTTTTCATGTTTGTTTATGGCGGACCCGAATCTCAGGAAGTTACTGACGAATGGGATGCTTCTGTACCTTGGTTTCAATTACTAGCACAAAAGGGATACATAGTTGCCTGTGTGGATAACCGGGGGACTAATAACAGAGGGGAGGCTTTCAGAAAAGCAACCTATATGCATTTGGGAAAGCTTGAAACCCAAGACCAAATAAGTGCTGCCAGATATTTATCAGAACAATCTTTTGTAGATAAGAACAGAATAGGCATTTTTGGGTGGAGCTATGGTGGATATATGACATCTCTTTGCATGACTAAAGGAAATGGATTGTTTAAAACAGGAATAGCCGTTGCTCCCGTTACTAACTGGAGGTTTTATGATAATATTTATACCGAGAGGTTTATGCGAACCCCTCAGGAAAATCCTTCAGGTTATGATGATAATTCTCCTGGTAATTATGCATCATCATTAAAAGGGAAATTTCTTATAATTCATGGCTCAGGCGATGATAATGTGCATGTTCAAAATACAATGGATTTTACAGAAAAATTGATTCAAGCCAATAAACAATTTGAAATGATGATTTATCCCGATAAGAACCACGGTATATATGGGGGAAATACCAGAGTTCAGCTATATACTAAAATGACAGAGTTTATTTTAAATAACCTGTAAAATAGACTCATATTCTTTAATAATAAATAATTGTAAGTGATTCAGATCACCCTGCCTGTTGATTAATATTACCGGAATTGGGAAAGGTATATCATGCATAAACTCTTGAATGGCTTTCGAATAGAAACTAACTTTGACTATAGTTTAAGGTATAAGAGTTTAATTTGTAAAGGGTTAATATTTGGAGGTTGGTTGCCGGATTAAGTTACTGTTAAGAAGTAAGAATGTGAAGGTTGATTGAGGCGAAACTTCGCAGGTTTATTGAAAAGAGAGTTGAAATGGTGTGGTTGAAATTTCGTAAACCTGCAACAGTAAATTAATTAAGTAATCAAAAGGGTTAAGCCCGGAATGAAACCATTCCGGGTTTTCTTTTTTGTTTTATTCCCTGTTATTTGTAATCCAGTTTTTGGCATTTATAAATGCTTCAATCCATGGAGAAACTTCATCAGACTTTCTATTCTCGGGATAATAAGCCCAGTTCCAGGGAAAAATGGATCGTTCGAGATGAGGCATCATTACAAGATGACGGCCATCGGTGGAACAGATGCCTGCAATATTATAATCCGATCCGTTGGGATTTCCAGGATAGGCTTCATGGGAGTATTTCAATACTACATTATATTTCGATTCTTCATAGGGTAATTCAAAACGTCCTTCTCCATGGGCAACCCAAATCCCCAACCTTGATCCTTTCAGTGATTTAAGCATCACCGAATTATTATCCGGAATATTTACATTGAGAAATATGGATTCGAATTTTATGCGAACTGTTATGTCGCATTTTTTGGTTTTTTTGTCGTGATCTGGAGTAAGTAGATCAAGCTCTACCATAACCTGACAGCCATTGCAGACCCCTAAGCTAAGTGTATCCTTTCTCT
>JAAUTT010000610.1 GCA_012031335.1 Bacteroidales bacterium
AAGTTGAGCTGCAATTTCTGCATCATCCTGAATTATCTGATCGATATCCCGGTCGGTAATATTATTATGCTTTTGATAAAATGCAATCAGCAGGTTAACTTTTCTCTCAAAAGCAGCAACTTCCGATTTATCGCCCATCGCTTTGATTTCATTACCGCGTGCAACCAGTTTCAATTTTGGAAAGGCATTCCTGATGCGTTCGTATCTGACATTATTAACTCCGTAGAGAATAACAGGATCGATGCCCTCCAAATAAATGATCTTTTCAATCATATAAATCGTTCGATTATCATTACTTTTGGAAAATACAAATTAAACGTATTTTTTTAAGGTTTGAAAATTGAGTTTTCAGCATTATGTCCATAATTACCCTTACAACAGATTGGAGACAAAATGATTTTTATGTAGGGGCTGTGAAAGGTACAATTCTTAAACACGCTCCCAATGTAAGTGTGGTAGACCTAAATCATCAGATACCTCCCTTCAATATTTCCATGGCAGCTTTTGTAGTGAAAAATGCCTATGGTTTTTTTCCGGAGGGAACTGTTCATATTATCGATGTTAACTCCGAACCTTCCGAAAATGGTGAGTTTATTGCTTTTAAATATCATGGGCATTATTTTTTATGCGCGGATAATGGCATATTCGGTCTGTTGTTTCAGGATGAACCTGAACTCACCGTAAGAATTCTGCCTAAAGAAATGCCGATCATCAACAACAGGGACAGTAATTTCCATTTTCCGGGCGATAGCGGCACTCTTCCCGAAATAACCACCTTTTCGGGTTTATCCGTTTTTGCTCCTGCTGCTGCCTATCTTGCAACCACAGGACAGCTGGAACAATTAGGACCTGTTGCCACCGGTATTCAAAAACAAATACCACTGCGACCTGCTATAGATGAATCTGTTATTTCAGGATCGGTAATTTATATTGATTCTTACCAAAACACAATAACCAATATTACCAGGGATTTGTTCGAGAGGATAGGAAAGGGCCGGACTTTCGAAATTCTGGTTCAAAGCAACTATTATAAAATAAAAAGTTTAAATACATGGTATAACGAAACTAGTCCCGGCGAACTATTAGCTTTGTTTAATTCTCTTAATCTGCTCGAAATAGCTATTTATCAGGGCAATGCTGCCGAATTGCTTAACCTCTCCATAAACTCAACTATCCGCGTGAAGTTTTTTTGATAAAAAAATCTCCTCATACATGACCGTCTCTGGTAAATGGTGTTATCATGGTCTTATTCACGAAATTGATTTTGCTTCTTTGGTAATTCCTAAAATTCCATTAGGTTTGTGCTTCAATTTTTTTAAACTAAAATTTTGAGCAGTGGATATATTCGATAAAATTAAAAGTAACAAAGGGCCACTAGGCCAATACCAGAAAGATGCACAGGGATACTTTATATTTCCCAAGCTTGAAGGTGAAATAAACCCTTATATGAAATTTCGTGGTAAGGAAGTTCTTACCTGGAGTTTAAATAATTATTTAGGTTTGGCTAACCACCCCGAGGTGCGGAAGGCAGATGCCGAAGGCGCAAAAGAATGGGGTTTAGGATATCCGATGGGCGCCCGCATGATGTCGGGGCATACCAGTATGCACGAACAACTGGAACGCGAACTGGCTGCATTTGAACAAAAGGAAGATGCTTATCTTTTGAATTTTGGGTATCAGGGTATGGTATCCGTTATCGATTCATTGGTTAGCCGTCACGATGTTATTGTATACGATTCGGAAGCGCATGCCTGTATCATGGACGGATTGCGTTTACATATGGGAAAACGCTTCGTATATCCGCATAACAATATAGCAAACCTGGAAAAAGAACTTGAAAGAGCTACAAAGCTTGTAAAGGAAACCGGTGGTGGAATTTTGGTTATTACCGAAGGCGTTTTTGGTATGTCGGGCGATTTAGGTAAAATTGACAAAATAGTGGAATTAAAGAAAAAATTCGACTTCCGCCTGCTGATTGACGATGCACACGGTTTTGGAACCATGGGCCCAACTGGTGCCGGTACAGCCGAACATCTGGGTGTTCAGGATCAGGTAGACCTGTATTTTGGTACTTTTGCCAAAGCCATGGCAGGAATTGGCGGATTTATTGCCGGTCCCGAAATTGTTATTGATTACCTGCGTTATAACATGCGCTCACAGATTTATGCCAAATCATTACCAATGCCAATTGTGATTGGTTCGCTCAAGCGACTGGAACTTATCAGAACCCAACCCGAACTGCGCGAAAATCTGTGGAAAATTGTAAATGCACTTCAGAACGGATTAAAAGAACGTGGATTTAACCTCGGAAATGCTGAATCGCCCGTAACTCCTGTATTCCTTAACGGGTCAGTACCCGAAGCTACCAATAATCGTTTTTGATCTTCGCGAAAACTATAAAATATTCTGCTCTATCGTTGTTTATCCTGTTGTACCAAGGGGCGTGATCATGTTACGCATTATCCCTACTGCAATACATTCTCTCGAAAATGTAGCCTATACCCTGGATGCATTTTCCGAAGTAAGGGACAAACTGGCTGCTGGTAAATACCAGGCCGACCATATTGCTCCTATAGGAAATTAAATATTAGAAAAGGGTCTCAAACGAGGCCTTTTTCTTTATAATTAATTGGCTCTGGTTCCATCATTCCAAAATGTTTTAATACCCTTATTGCTCTTAAGGTATTCCATCTGCTCGATTTTCCGGCAGTTTCCATGTCAAAGTGTGTTTTACCGCTATGTTTATGTTGCAGTGGCCAGGTATTGTCCTTTCTTTGTTTCTTTTTCAAAATGGAGAGAGCATCCATCATTCGGTCATCCAGCGATACATTTGCCTGTCTGAAATAATCAAGGGCCCTTAGAATATCGTATTTCCAACGGGATGGATAAGAGAGCATCAGCATTTTTTATCTATCACCTTTCCTGTGCGGTGACTCTGGTAAAGCTTGTGTTGCAATATAAATTCCCGCGATTCATTTTCTGCCTTGAGTAATTCTTTTAACCTGTAAGTATAACCTTGTTGTGAATATTCGAGGATTCCTTCAGTAACCGACAAGGTGGAATGAAGTGAACTATGGCTGGCTCCTTTTTGGTTAAAATTACAGTTAAATCCTCCATCGGCAAGTTGTTGCGAAAGAATAAAATCGATAATCGATTTCAATTCTTCTTCTTTAACACCAAAAAAGCAGGCATAATTCAGAAACATGCCATTTACACATACATCACTGTTTATGAGGGTACGGGAAGGATTAATGCCTCCGTCGGGACCTTTGTGATACCTGTGAATTTTGTTGATTGTATCAATGATCTCAGGTTGCGGCAGCATGAAGAGATATTTTAATTCCAGCAGTGTGTAATGCGACGAAATCCATTTTGGTTGATAAAAACTCTGACCCCAATGACCATTTGAGTTTCGGAGGGAAAGAAGCTTATTTCCCCATCCTTCTTTCGAAATTCTTTCTCTCAGATCATAACGGTCTTTATTCAGCAGGTCGCGGTATGCCTGATATTGAATGGATATGTCGCTATCGAGCAGCCAGTTGGTTAGTGTGTTGTTCATAAGCAGTTTGGGATAAGTTTTCTAATATTATTAAGATTATCACATTACTTTAACAATTCCCTGATTTTTAGCTCAGTTTCCAACGCTTTTCTTTCTGCTTCACTTAAAGAAACACCCGGATTCATTTCAGGACGATTATGCCCTGTTGCATTTAACCAGGCGTCTTTCATAACATCCTGACGTTCTTTTATGAGCTTTAATACGGCTTCTCCATTTGGAAAAGCATTAAAAACATTGTGTATATTGCCTTTTTGCATTAAGTTATTTTCTCCCAGATATTTCAATATTTCTCTGGAAATAATCCAGTGTCCTGTTTCACCTGGATGAACCCCGTCTGCAGCAAGAACAAATGTCGAATCTATCGTTCTTTTTTCTTCCAGGTATTTTCGCATGGGCCAGTGAATATCAATTACCTCCCATGCTGACGTGTATCTGCAACTGATAAGCCAGTCGGAATATATATCCAAAACATTGGCGTAAGCCATTCCTTTTCGCTCGTCAAATACTGGTGGTGTAAGATGAATTATAATTGCTCCCGATTTAACCACCAGATTATGCAGCCAATTCATACCTTCCCGGAATTTAAGAAACCTTGT
>JAAUTT010000611.1 GCA_012031335.1 Bacteroidales bacterium
CATTTTCCGCTTTTTTCCATTTATATTCCGAAGCTTTTCGTTGCCACCAGGCTTCAGAATTGGAAGAAGTTTCAGCCAAATCGGCAATTATTTTTTCGTAGAGCTCGTCTTTCTGGGTTTTTGATAAAAGATCGTTGCCCAGCGAAGGCAGGAGTTCGTTCAATGCTACTTTGCGCATAAATATTTTTTTAATTTCTTCTTTTTCTGTTTCGGTAACAGCACCTACTTTTTCTTTATTCATGATATTAATTATTAAATTGTTATTTATTTTAATTTTAATCCTTTTGCTACATACACCCTTCTTCAACTTTTCGTGTCCTGAGGATTTTTTCCAGAGGATCGAGGTAATCAATTTCAGCAAGGGTATTTTTAAAATCGGAAATACCTTTGTTTATAAGCATTGATTGTAATTTTTGTGCCTGTTGCGCTCCATGTGGCTGATGATACATTGGTTTTTCGATGGGGTGTTAATTTCGTTGGTGTCGTTTCTTGTTTAAAACAAACACCTGCTGCAGTGGTAGGCATCGCAGTTGGAACATATAGGTGCATTTTTCGATTCAAGTAAATTGCGGTTTTTTATGTTTATGCCATCCTCTAAACTTCCTACATTATTTTCCGGATTGTCGAAATAAAACGCGGGGCAGAGGTATATCTTACCATTGGGCGCAAGAGCGAGTGATTTCAATCCGGCACCGCAGTCGGTTAAATTGTTCAATTCCATAATATCGGTAAGTACGTTTATTTCCACCTGCTTGCTGTCCATGTAATATTCAAGCAATAACCCTGTTATTTTCTCGAGTTGGGAATCATATGTTTTATATCATTGTCTGTCCAGGTTTCAATATTTTTCCAAACGAAGGTTTATCCTTGATGATTTTTTAAAAAGTTGCTTCACAAATTCGAAAATATTCGGGATATTGTCCCTGTTTAGCAATAATATACTGTTTGGTACTATTTTATGGTCATTTACTTCAGCGCTATTGTCAAATATCGGTATTTGAGTGTCTTTTAAATTATTACCGTTCTTTCCGTTTTTAATCACGAACAAACCAGGTTGTTCATTCAAAATACCGTTTGTATGTATGTTTTCCCCTAGCAAAACAGGTATGAAGCCATTTTCACGCGCAAAACTTAACCCTTTTTCTATGGTTGCTTTATCCATAACATCTGTTGTGTTTTTCCAATTCCGGTAAGAGCAATGTGGCGTAATTGAGTCTGATGTGATAAAATTCAGGTATTTGGCGTTTTCAGAATATTTTTGGGCATCAATATGAATTTGCCTCTCTTCGGGCATATAGCCTAATTTTTTACTTAAAGCATTCCAGAAATATTCATTGGCGCGCATGTTAGCTTTATGCATCTTGCAAACAAAGGTTGCCCTTTGGTAAATTGTATCTGTTTCGGCAGTGTCATAATTACCACCTGTACACCATGCGCAGCCACTACCTACTTCACAAGAAATACATTCTTCGGTACTTTGTGCCCTATAAGACAATAAATGAAAGGGCCTTACTTTATCATGATCGATCCCCGTTTTCTAAATCGCCAATTATAATTGGCTTTCTGTTACTTAAACTTATGTCATAAAACCTGATGCATGGAAACATATTTCCTTTACAATCAATGGTCCAGCATTTTACCCGAACCGCAAAAATTTCTTTCGAGTTCATCTTTACTAATGGGAAATCCATTTCTTGGATCGAAGAACCGTACCGAATGGTCATCCCAAATTTCTTTTTCAAGTAATGTAATCTGCAAGCTCCCTTAACTGGTTTTCAAAAAGAACATCATCCCTTCGTGCCATACATCTTCAAAGACCACGTTTGCCGGAACTATTTTCATTCCTAAATCCCAAAGGCTGATAACACTGTCTTTTAAATAGGGCAAATCGTCATGTGAAAATGTAGCCTTTGTAGTTGCTGTTTTAAACTGCTGCATCCAAAGCTTTGCATTAGGTAATATATCATCGTAAGAACCCGAACCGTCTTTTTTGACCCTTTGCAAATCGTGTTTAATTTTATTGCCGTCAATACTTAACCCTACAGAAACATGTCCCTGGTTTTTTGAATGTATTGCTGCACTTTGGGGCTGCCATACAAAAGCCCGTTTGATGAAAAATTGAACATGTAGCAATTTAAACCATCTGTGATTTAGAGAAAACATTTGTATTTTAATGTAATCCGAAATCTTGTCTACCAAGTCAATCTCAAGAAACGGCTCTCCACCTATAAACTCCCATATTACACCTTCATAATTAAATTCTTCATCGGTACTTGTAAGAATATAATCAACTGCTTTTTTCGTGGCGAAATTCATTTTGTTGTCTCGTTCTTGCCGGTCATATAACAATACTTGCATGCCAGATTACAATCTTCAGTAACACAGAATGTAATACTTTTTGCCTTTCCGTCCATCCACATTTCAGGTAGGGACCCCATCATTACTTTTTTTGTCTTTCATATCATAAAATTTTTTTATAATTTGTTTGATTTGAATTTGTTTTAAAACTTTGAAATATATCTTCAGTATTTGTTTTTTTTTTCTTGTGAAATAATTTTAGCTATTAACCCTGTAATGTATGCTGCCGAGATACTGGTACCGGTAAATTGATTTTTGATTTCATCAGAGCCGGAAATATTATACATCCGTGAGGGGGCATAGATCAAACCTGTTTTTTTTATAAAACGAACTGTTGGTAGTTTCACTACACTTTACAGATTTAACACCAATTACCCCATCAATAAAAGCAGGATAAGATTTAAAACCCATATTATTGCAAGCGGCCACTACCATAATATTTTTTTCTTTTGCTTCTGTTACAATTTCCTGAATATACTTTCTATACTTTCTTTTTGTAGTCCCCATGCTCATGTGAATAATATGGGGATTAAGCTTAAGGGCTTCATTCATTGCATAAATCATAACCCTGCTATCTGTTGTCAGCTTTTCATTAAGGATGTTTATGCTTATTAACTCTACATTTTTGCAATATTCCCTGATAATAAGCGAAATAGCAGAGCCATGTATTTCAGAATTTTTAATTTCTGGAAACTCAGCAATATATCCTTCTTCATTTACCCTGTAACCGGTTGATTTAAAAACATAGTTATTTAAATCAGAAACAGATGTGTCAATCCCACTATCAATAACAACAATTAATACTTTTTTTATTCTTTCTGCACTAGTCATGATACAACTTCTTCCTGCCTTTTATTTATTGTGTCAACTTCTGTTTTATAAAGGCTTTTGTAAATACTGTTGTTATTCATGAGCATTTCATGTGTTCCTGTGCCTGCTAATTTGCCATTATCTATTACTAAAATCTCATCGGCATCAATTACTGTAAACAGACGATGGGCAATGATTACAACTGTATGGTCTTTGGCAAGCGTATCAATAGCATTTTTAATGGCATATTGTGACTCGTTGTCCAACGCTGAAGTTGCTTCATCAAATAATATAATTTTTGATTTTTTTAATATAGCCCTGGCAATTGCAATCCGCTGGCTTTGCCCACCAGAAAAGTTGATGCCCCTTTCACCCACCATAGTGTCGTAGCCCAAGGTAGTTTAATAATATAATCGTGTATATATGCGGCTTTGCATGCTGCTATAACATCATCATCAGTGGCTTCCTGGTTTGATAACAGAAGATTCTCCCTTATAGTTATATTGAAAAGAAACGGTTCCTGCCTTACAACGGAAATATGTTTTCGTAATGAATCTTCATCGAAATTTTCAATTTTTATTCCATCAATTAATATGTTCCCTTTTGTTGGTTCGTAGAACCTTAACAATATATTGAAAATAGTAGATTTTCCTACCCCACTCTTTCCAACCATGGCTACTTTTCTGTTTGGGGGAATTGTTATTGTTATATTCCTAAGCACCTCTATTTCATTATTATAACTAAAACTTATATTTTCAAACTTAATTTCACCCTGTATTGCTGGTATTTGTTCTTTACCAAAGTTTTCAGTGTTATAAGTAAGGTTATCATTAAGTTCAAATATTCTTCCTATAGAAACCAGGGCAGTTTGTACAGTTGAATTTAATTTTGAGATATTCATAAGAGACTTGCTGAAATCAGCGGCATAAGCAGAGAATGCTATAAACATTCAACTTTCAATTGCCTAGTGAGTAATAGAACCTA
>JAAUTT010000612.1 GCA_012031335.1 Bacteroidales bacterium
ACAATTATTTAATACACCAATTAAAACCAAATAAAAATTAGTGCGTATGCCCATTTAGAATGAAATTTAAGTCAATAACCTTACTTAAAAACGGTAATCGGTTTATTATTCAAATTGCATTTAAAATCAATTAAATGGTTACTTTATTAATTTCCTATGTATGCTAAAAAAATCTTCAATGAACCTAAGTTCATTTTCAGAGCTTTTCAAAATTAAAAATATCAGGAGCCGCCTAATCATTCATATTTTAAGTACTCTCATAATTATTTACATAATCACTTTTGGACTCATAATATTACAATTCAGGAATAACTCCCTTGAAAATGCCAGCATATTGATCCAAACCCTAGCAAGAGAGTATGCACAGAGAGTTAAAACCAATCTGAACGAAGACATGGATTACGCCCGGTGCATTGCTCAAAGTTTTGAAGCATACAGAAATATACCTTCTTCAAACAGGAAAAATATCCATAATTCAATTCTAAAATCGATTTCTCAAAACAATCCGAATTTTATTTCAGTATGGGCTACATTTCAGTTTTATGCAATTGACTCGACCTGGAAACATGAATACGGGAGAGAACGATATACTTTTTATCGCGAAAACGGGGAAATAAAATATCTTGAAGACCAATTGGATTTAGAAGGATTTAATACATCCGGACTTTACTATAACATTTACAAACAGGCCGAAGAAATAGTAACGGATCCATATTTTATTCATATAATAATAGTGAAACAGATAAGATACTTGAAACAAGTGTGTGTGCACCTATAAAAATCGATAATAAATATATGGGGCTTGCCGGGATAGATCTTTCGGTTGAACGGTTCTATGATGTTATCAAAGAAATCAATCCCTTCAAAGGGAGTTATGCAATGCTGGTTTCTAACAACGGAACATTGGTTGTACATCCTGATAAAAACCTGGCAGGTAAGCTTTTTACGGAAGTTGAACAGCAGAGCAAGAATATTCAGGTAATCGATAGTATTCGGAACGGGAAAGATTTTTCGTTTAATTTGAAAAAGACAACGAAAAATATCTGGCTTGTTTTGCACCAATTTATATTGGTAAAACCCATACGCCATGGTCGCTTATTGTAATGGTGCCTACCACCGAGATAATGCAGGAAGCCGATAATACCTTCATGATATTGATTATATTCGGCATTTTGGGTTTACTGGTTTTAGGTTCTGTGGTTTTCTATCTTTCACACAAAATTTCCCGCCCAATTATTGAAAGTGTGAAGTTCGCCGAAAGTATAAGTGCAGGCGATTTAACTGCAAATCCACAAATAAAAGCACAGGATGAAATACTGTTACTTGTAAAATCATTGCGGAAAATGACGGCTAATCTGCATAGCATTATCTCAAAGGTTAATGAGGGATCTGAGCAAATCACCCGTGATGGTTTTTATTTGACGGAAAAAGCCGAAGCTCTTTCAAAAGTAGCGGCAGAGCAGGCATCTTCAACCGAAGAAATTAATTCACTCATTGAAGGAATTACCAATAATATACGCCAAAACTCAGATAATGCCAACGAAACAGCAACAGTATCCGAAAGAGCTAATCAACATGTAAAAGAAGGGTATAAAACCATGTTGATGGCGGTTGAAGCCATGAAAGAAATTTCACAAAAAATCAATATTGTTTCGGAAATAGCTTTTCAAACCAATCTCCTGGCTTTAAATGCAGCTATTGAAGCAGCCAGGGCGGGAGAAAAGGGCCGGGGGTTTGCAGTGGTTGCCACAGAAGTCAGAAAACTGGCAGAACGAAGTCGTATTGCAGCCGAAGAAATTAACAAAGTCACTTCCTTAGGGGTTGGAAAAAGCCCTAAAAGCCGGAAAAACTTTGAAGAAATTGTTCCTGAAATTGAACGGACAAATACCCTTGTGAAAGAAATTCATATGGCAGGGACAGAACAGTCAGGAAATATCAACCATATCAATGATACAATTTTAAGATTAGGAAATATAGCCCAGCAGAATGCTGAGGCAAGCGATGTTATTACAAACCATGCCCGCGATCTTCTTTCGCAGGCAGAAAATTTAAAAAATATTGTTTATACATTTAAAGTTAAGTAATTGCTTTTAAGTGTATTTAAGTATTTGAAGAAGGCTAAAATTAATGGGTAACAATAACATCCCATAACATGTGCTTCAAAGAATAATTTTTATTATATATTTACAGGTAAACCATTTAACTAACTATGAAAAAGTACATCATCCTGGTATTCCTGTATGTATTTTCAGCAGGAGTGCTGTTGGCACAAAAAATTAGTGTCCTTTCGCCTGATAAAAATACTGTGGTAGAAATAAATGCAGACGAACAAATTACCTATTCGGTCAAATACAATCAAAAATCTGTTCTACTGGCGTCTCCATTAGGTTTCCAGTTTGTTAACGAACCTATTCTTGGAAATTTAATTGTAATTAAAGACAGTATTCGTAAAACCATAAATGAAAAGTGGATTCCTGTTGCCAGTAAACATAAAGAAATAACAGACCATTGCAACGAGCTCCAGCTAGTCCTGAAGGAAAAGAAATATCCACAACGCACATTCAGTTTGCATTTCAGAGTTTATAACGATGGGGTTGCATTCAGATATTTTCTTCCCATGCAACATGGTTTCGCTGTAAGGGAAATCACCCGGGAACTCAGTTCATTTATCTTTGCTGATAATTATGATGCCTGGATTGCAAATTATGGTTCTTACAAAACCTCCCAGGAGACAGAATTTGCACCGGGAAAAATCGGGAATCTGAATGAAAAAAGTGTTGCAGGGCTACCATTCCTTGTTAAAGTAGAAAACATTTGCTATGCAGGTATAACTGAAGCAAATATAGAGAACTGGGCAGGTTCTTATATTGGACGTAATTTAGCTGAAAATGAAAAAAGAATTCACCTTTTTACTAAGTTATCACCATTACCCGGACAGGATGAAAATGGCGTAAAAGTGAAAATAAACTCCGATCAATATTCACCATGGCGGGTAATTTTATTGGGCAAAGAACCTGGAAGACTAGTTGAATCGGAAATTGTAATGAATCTGAATGACCCCTGCGCAATTGAAGATGTATCGTGGATAAAGCCCGGAAAATGTGCATGGGATCACTGGTGGAGTGCAGAAGTAAAAATGGATACCGAAACCTTGAAAAAATATATACAGTTTGCATCTGATATGGGATTTCCTTATCAGTTAATAGACTGGCAATGGTATGGACCATTCAATAAACCCGATGCTGACATTACAAAAATAAATCCGGCAGTTGATATGCCTGAAGTATTAAGATTTGCCAAAGAAAAGAATGTACGCTGCTGGGTTTGGCTTTATAATACCGATGCCGATCGTCAATATGAAGAGGCTTTTGCTCTCTATGAAAAATGGGGAATTGCCGGTGTAAAAATTGATTTTATGGATAGAGACGACCAGGAAATGGTAAATTGGTATCACAAAATTGTAAAAGCGGCTGCCAAACACCACCTGCTCGTTAATTTTCATGGCGCATACAAGCCCGATGGAATGCAGCGGACCTATCCTAACTTCCTTACCCGCGAAGGGGTTATGGGTAACGAATACTCTAAATGGTCGACACGTGTTACTCCCGAACATAACACTACCCTTCCGTTTACAAGGATGTTGGCAGGTCCTATGGATTATACTCCGGGAGGTTTCCTAAACAAAACTGCAGAAACATTCAAAACAGGCACACCTGCCCATGTTATGACAACCCGCTGTCAGCAACTTGCGATGTTTGTGGTGTACGACAGTCCTATCACCACCGTATGTGATCATCCGGATAATTATTACAATCAACCTGGTATTGATTTTCTGAAACTGGTTCCGGTTGTTTGGGATGATACACGTATTCCCATGGGTGAAGTGGGGAAATTTATTGTTTCGGTACGAAAATCGGGCAATGACTGGTACATCGGGGCAATGAACAACTCACACGCAAGGGAAATTGAACTGAAACTCGACTTTCTAGACTCAGGAAATTATCAGGCATTAACATTTTCGGATGCTCCTGATGCTATTATTAACGCCGAAAAAATTATCCAGGAAACAAAAAAGGCAGATAAAACAACCGTTTTTAAAAATTAAAATGGCCCCCGGAGGCGGATTTGC
>JAAUTT010000613.1 GCA_012031335.1 Bacteroidales bacterium
CAGGCTTGTGGCTGCATTAACAATGGGTCTGTTGATATTAAAGAAATAGCACTATTTATGGAGAATATCTTTGATTTTGACCTTGGTGATTTCTACCGTACCTACCTCGAAATAAAGAACCGTCAGCACCCACCCAAATTTCTTGATGCGATGCGTGCAGCTTTGGTCAGGAAAATTGAAGAACAAGTCGATTAATGACAATGAAATTTACAAATATTGAATGTACTCTTAGAATAGAATAAACCTTAGAATCTAAACAATTACCCGTTAACAAACATTTTATGAGCTCTTTCAAAAAATTCTGCAATCTTTTTACCATTTTGGTTTTTCATAAGTAAAGCATATAGGCTAACCGAATTCTAAACAAAAAATTTGCCTGATTTGTAACTTATTTATTTATCAGTAACCTTAAAAACTCAGATAAAATGAAAATTAACATTACAAATTATTCGGAAACTTTTGTTGAAGATACTGAAGAAGATGTATTGTATTTGTTAGGGAATTTATATCATTCGGAAATAGACAGCAATACTCTGCAAAAGAAAAACATCATTCCCGATTTTTTGACCTAAAAAAACGGAATAACTGAAGAAATACACCAATTGACAATGAACCAAAAAACCTGCAACTGCTCTTTTCAAAGCCCTTTTTCTTAGTTATACTTTCAAGAAACAAAGACAAGCCTTGGAATTGGGAAATTAATATTAAACTAACCCTTTTGTTACCATTTTTGCTCAACCAATTTCGGCTATTATTAAACCCGTAAATTTAAGCTTAGGCTTAGTTTTACTTACTTTTTGAGTCACGAAGGCCATTACTTTAAGACTTTTCCACTTGGACTCCTTTAAAATGTTACACCTTGTAATTGCAATCTATACTTATGCATTTGATATTGCGCATATTGTTCTTTAAAATCTCCCGGGCATATTTCCCGGCTTGTATGAATACCGACTTTGGCTATTAGGTCATCGATGTCCAACACCAACTAAGGTCGGAAATTCAAATTTTGAATTCGATTATTATCTGAAAGTATTTCTTATTATAACTCCGGAACTGATAAGTTGTTGGTGCTATATTCTATGTCCATTAGTCCTAATAGGGTAATAATATTTATTATGTTTGTATATCGGTTATTTTAAAAATAAACAATTAAATAACTGTTTTACTTTTAATTGCATTTTACGAATTCTAATACACGGATCATTTTTATTTTAAATGGAATCTGATAATAAAATATCTCCAAGTGCATTTAACGATAGAGAATTAGCTGGTAAAATAAAACTGGGAAATCAACTTGCGTTTGCCATTTTATACGACCGCTATCATAAAAAGGTTTATACTTTGGCCATGCGTTATCTCAAAAGCAAAGAAATGGCCGAAGATGTTGTTCAGGATATTTTTATAAAACTTTGGACTAATCGTTTAAAAATTGATGAATCGTTAAATTTTAAAAGTTACCTATTTACCTCAGCAAAAATTATATCCTTAATGTAATACGAACTGACAAAAAAGCGGTTGAACGAAATTACGAATTCATGTTAAATTTTGAGTTCAGCGAATCCGATCAAAATCAGATGGATGAATCCTACGAAATGACTGCATTAATTGAAAAAGCCATAGAGGAACTTTCTCCGCAACGAAAGACCATTTTCTATTTAAAAACTGCCAAATCATTAACAAATCTGGAGATAAGTAACAAACTGAATATCTCCGTTAATACGGTGAAGGTGCAATATTATCATATTCTAAAGGAAATAAGGGAGTATATGAGTAAAAATATGGTCTCTTCTGCTATTTTAATTTCAGCGTTATTCTGGTAAAATATAAATATTCTGACAAAATTATTTAAAAATACGCAATCAAATCGCTAATTACTAATGATGTGAAAAATATTCTCCCAAAATTTTAAAAATAGTTACGTTCCTATATAATACTTTATTCATACTTCGGTGTATTACTATAAAAAGGAATACTCATGGAACCTGAACATATACTCCTTCGCAAATTTCTCGATAACAAATGTACTCCTTCCGAGGCGGAGCAAGTATTAAACCTGCTAACTAAAAAAGAAGGATCGGAAATTTATGAGGCACAATTTAATGATGATATACAATTTATTGAGCAAGGAAATACTTTTAACGAAAACGAAGATGTAAGATCTGCATTTATTTACCAGCAAATTCAGAACCGGATTAATGACAGTAACGAAAGTGCTACTTTACCGGTTACGCGAAAAATTTCGCGTAACTGGCTTAATATTGCAGCAGCTATATTAATTCCACTTTTATTAACCAATGTAATATTCTGGTATTTCTTAAACTCCCGCGATAAAGAAACGGTTTGGCAAGAGGTTTATGTTCCAAAGGGCGAAAAGTTGCAGGTAATGTTTCAGGATGGAACAAAAGTATGGCTTAATTCGGACACAAAACTGAAATATCCGGTGGAATTTAAGGAAAATGAGCGGGAGGTGAAATTGGAAGGTGAGGCTTATTTTGTAGTAAAAAAAGACATTGAAAAGCCATTTTATGTTCACCTTATCGGCCTAAGTTTAAAGGTAACCGGAACATCGTTCAATGTAAAGGCCTATGGCAATGAACCCACCATGACTACAAATTTGGATGAGGGTAATGTTAGTTTGTTAACTATTCAACAAAATATCGAAGTTGAGCATAAGCTTATTCCTGGTCAACAGGCTTCTTTCTCAAAAAATAATTCAAAAATCCGTATAGCATCATCTGCAATTGGCAAAAACTCACAATGGAAGGATAATAAAATAATATTTAAAAATACACACTTAAACGAGGTTATTAAAATTCTTGAGCGTTGGTATAATGTGAAATTTGAACTGGCCGATCCGGCAATTGCCAATTACACCTATACCATCAGTTTCAATAATGAGCCGCTGCAAAAGTGTGCTTTTTTGGCCTGGAGAAAATAACTCCTATCCGGTGTAATTATAAGGACGGGGTAGTGAAAATTAATAAAGCTAACTAATACTAACTAAAAATAAAAAAATGAATACATCCTGATTATTTTTAATTAAAAACCGGCAAATGGCTCTAACATCTGCCGGCCTATGTGTCAGAATAAATAAACATTTACGTCTAATCCTAACAACACAAAATGTATGAAAAAAAATCATTTGATTTTAGATAGGTATGCTCTGCCTGTCACTAATAAAATCCTTTTAGTCATGAAACTTACACTACTGCTTATTGTACTAAACCTAGCTAATAGTTTTGCTTCGGTTTATTCCCAAAAAGTTTCGCTCGATCTGAAAAATGTAAAGTTTGAGGATGCAATTAATGAGCTCTCAAAACAAACCAATCTCGACTTTGCTTACAGCAAGGAAGTTGTTAATTTGAACAGGTTGGTAAGTATAAATGTAACAAATACCGATTTAAAAACAGTATTGGACAGGCTACTCGACGGTACACAATTGCTCCATTTGGAATTAAACGGTAAAGTTTATCTTGGCCCAAAAGCCCTCCAAAGCTTATTGGATGCTACCATTTATGTCCAACAGCAAAAACTCACCGGTACCATTACCGACGCTACAAATGGCGAAGCCATAGTTGGAGCAAACGTAATTGTTGAAGGAACCACCCTGGGTACAATATCCGATGAAAATGGGAAATTCACCCTGGAGGTAAAAAATGGTGCTGTAATTATAATTTCATTTTTAGGATTTAATACCGAGCGGGTATCTTTTAACGGAGAAACCAATTTGGGAATAAAGCTTTATACCCGATATCAAAAACCTTGATGAAGTGGTAGTTATTGGGTATGGTGTGGTAAAAAATAGTGTAGTGACTGGAGCGATATCAAGTGTTAAAGCGGAAGATTTTGAAAACCTTTCAATATCTCAGGCACAACAAGCGTTGCAAGGAAAAACATCAGGAGTTCAGGTAATTAGCAATTCTGGTTCTCCAGGTGCACCCATGAAAATTAGGATACGTGGATTTTCGTCAAACAACAACTCAGAACCAATTTATATTGTAGATGGAGCAAAAGCTGGAAGCATTAGAGATTTGGATCCAAACGACATCGAAAGTATGGAGGTTTTAAAGGATGCTGCCTCCACTGCAATTTATGGGGCCGAAGGTGGAAATGGGGTAGTCTT
>JAAUTT010000614.1 GCA_012031335.1 Bacteroidales bacterium
CATGGCCACCAGGAATTTTTTTAGGATTTGAGTTTCCAGATAAAACAAATTGGAGATGATTTGAATGATCTGAACGGACCTTTGGGAGTAGTAAACTTTCTGAAAGAATTTATTTTTAACCAAAATATGCATGTGTCCAAGGCTATTAAAAGTGCATTACTGATTTCGGGAGATTTTTATGTCACCAATTTCTTCGAAAAACTGGAAAAAGAAATTAAATAGTTGATTATTAATTCTAATTTGACATATTACCTTTTTGCCACTAATGCACTAATGAAAAGTTTTTTCACCGAAAACTTGTTTTCGGTTATTCGTGAATATTATGCATTAAAATTCCCTGTTTATTCAATAAAACTGCATTCTCTTGATAATTTACACGAAAAACCACGCAGTTTGCGTGGCGTAATTCGTGCATTAGTGGCTAAATAGAAGTTTACAAACTAATCTGTCAAAGTAGATTAAATATAAAATGGCATATCATTTAAATATCGCCATTATATTGATTTGTCAAGCTTATTTAGAATAACAATAAATTGGAATTTTTGGATATCTGTTTGACTGAGGTTAAATTCCAGTGTAATAAATAGATAGTAGTTTAATTATAAATTTTAAAAATGATTAGAATTTATATGATTATCTAACAAAACAACATAGGTCTTTAAGGTTACGTAATTAATCAACAAAAAGTAATCGTTCGTCACAGAAAAACGATTGTTGGTCAAACCTTAAAAACCGAATAGTATGAACAAGTTATTGGTAATTTTAATTTTTTGCGGGTGTTTGTGGGCTTGTAATAAGGAAAATGAAGAAATTCAAAATCTGTTCCAACAGATACAACTACTAAAAAACAAGTTATAGATACTGTAGACGTTGCAACAGTGAATAATACTGCAAAGGCCGGAAGCATTTTTGATATTATTTACAACCAAAACTGGGAAGCTTCCTCATTGGGAGTTTATACCTACAACCAAATGAAGGTTGATTTTAAAAATGGATTGTATGAATGGGGTTTAGGAAAAAGAACGGATGTTTTTGATCCAAACAGTTGTACAATCGTTAAAGAGTCTTCAGGATCAAAATTTTTGAGGGTAAACCTTCCAATGGGAAAATTTGGAGCAAGTCAGGGATTATGTTGGGAAGGAGAGCTGGGCGGATATTATAATGAATTATATCTCTCTTACAGGGTTCGTTTTAAAGACGGGCTTTCAATTTGTAAAAGGTGGAAAACTCTTTGGTCTGGCTGGTGGTAAATTTGTGGTTCCTGCTCCTCCAACAGGCGATCAGGGATTTGATGCACTGGCAATGTGGAAACCCGACGGAACCATTCAAAATTACGTTTATCATCATGCTCAAACCAGTCAATACGGAGAAGGTGGAGATTGGGATCCTTCAAAAAGTAAAAATTGTGCCAGGTGCTTGGATGGATATAACCATTCGTGTAGTTATGAATGATATAGGCAAGGCTAATGGAATTTATGAAGCATTTGTAATGGTAAAATGGTTTATTCCAGTCAGCATTATCAGTTCCGTTCTTCCACTTCCATGGGTATTCATAAAATTACGGTTATCTCCTTTTTTGGTGGATCTACTTCGGGACATGCAGCCATCCGGGATGAATATATCGATTATGATGATATTACCGCATACCGGTATGCCAGTGGTCAGGGACATGTATCAGGTCTGAAACTCTCTTCCCCTGGATCTGTTATTTCAACCCCCGGTACTACAGGTACATCAGGTACTTCGGGTTCAAATGCAGTGATTTCAGTGAAGGCAAGCGGAACTGCAGCTCGTGGAACCAATTGTCATTTTAACCTGCTTATTAATGGAACCAAAGTTGCAGATAAATTTGTATCTACCAGTGAAACAGTTTATAATTTTCAAACAAATATGACAGCTGCCAGCATTAAAAACATCGGCATACAATTCGATAACGATTTTTATGTAGCCAGTCCGCTCGAAGATAGAAATCTTAAAGTAACAGGAGTTACCATTGCGGGGCAAACAGTTAACCTGCTTTCCTCCACTATTACCCGGCCAGCCAAAACAGAGGTTGTAGGTACCGGATTATTGGTAAAGACCAATGGTACACTTACCATTCCTAAATAGTTTTATATTTATAAAAAAAAGAACCGTCTTTGAAAAAGGGACGGTTTTTTTATTTTCTGAGATTTAGCCCAAAATTGCATAGAATACTTTATTTGCCTTTCAGGTCACATTTGGAGAACCTTCCGGGGGTTTAACCAGGATACCCGCCCAACATGGTAATAATCTAATTAATAGATAACTTCTTCACCATTGTTTAATCCTTATTAAGTAATTAAAAATTGGCAATACAATAATCATTTAAATGGATCGTTAGGAAATTTTGAGAATGAACTGCTCATTCTCGTTATGTCTAATGATAAAAAAATATAAATGATGAAAAAACTTGTCCTTTTTTCTCTTGTGGGTATATTGGCCTGCGAAGAATCCGATCAAACCCTGGTAAATACAGACAATCAGGTAATTACACAAAGTGATACAACAGAATTTGTCAGGACTGCCAGTGAAATGGCAGCTACAAGCAAAGTTTCAGGTAAATACGAGATCATCTATGCCAATAATTGGGAGAACAACCCACCGGGACGTTATTCTTACGATCAGATGAAATCGGAATTCAATTACGGGCTTTATGAATGGGGATTAGGTAAGCGTACAAATATTTACGACCCTAAAAGCTGTAACGTAATTAAGGAGGGTAGTTCCAAATTTTTAAGAGTTTCGTTTCCGAAGGGAACTTATGGCGCCAACCATGGGATGTCCTGGGAAGGAGAACTTGGTCGCAAATATTCGGAACTTTATTTATCGTATGATATCCGCTTTAAGCCCGGGTTCAATTTTGTTAAAGGAGGTAAGCTTTTTGGATTGAGTGGCGGTGTATTCACCGTACCTGATCCTCCCAGGGGAATGAACGGATTCGATGCGTTGGCTATGTGGAAACCCGATGGAACAATCCAGAGTTATGTATATCACCATGCCTACAGGAGTCGCTATGGAGAAGGTGGTAACTGGGATCCGGCCCTGAGTAAACTGGTTCCAGGCAAATGGTATAATATAACAGTACGCGTTGTTATGAATACCGTAGGTAAAAAGAATGGCATCTTTGAAGCCTTTGTTAATGGGCGACTGGTATTTTCACGTCAAAATTACGAATTCCGAAAGTCGAACTTGTTAGGTATTCATAAAATAACCTTTTTGTCATTTTTTGGAGGTTCTTCAAAAGAGCATGCATCAAAACAAAATGAATACATTGACTTTGATAACATCAGAGTATTCCGTTATGCGAACGGGAAGGGGGAAATTGCAGGTTTTAAATTGAGTCCTGCAGGATATTCCATGCAAATTCCCAAAATATAAACATATAATATATTATCAGCACTTTAGCATGCAGAGCAGTTCTGCATGCTTTTTTTATGAACAATTTTCTGCGTTTGTTAACATCAAATTAATTGTGTCTTGTTTCCGAATAATTCAAGTTCATCAAATAAGATTGAGAGCTTGTATCGCAAGATTCATTTTTGAATAATTTTACACCGTTGTATTAAAAGATAATACTTTATAAGATAACCAAATAAAACCTAATTTTTAGCTTATGACATTTTCTACTCAATTAAGGGAAAAAGGTACCGTTGTATTTATTTTTCTACTCATATTAATTAGTCAGTTTAATGTTTCTTTTTCACAGGAGTTACTTATACGAAATGAGACATTTACCATTACAAAGGAATCTGACCCAATATATGACGGTAATGCTTTCCATACCTGGGAAGACATGAGTGAACTGCCTGATAACTGGGTGTCACCCGTGAATTATTACGATGGTAAAATTTATGTCAGGTATCAGATTCTGGAGCAACCTAAAGTTGATATGGATGGCGATGGTACTAAAGAGTATACAAGAAAAACAAAAATTCAGTTTGCATTTTGGCAAACTCAACCAGATGGTAAAGAAACTGCCGGAGATCACGTTAATATGAATGGTCCGGGATCGGTTGGAGAAGCCTCTTCTGTTTTATCAACGATGGTGGGTTAAGAATCCACCTTTAGATTCACAAATGTTCGAAATTTCTAGA
>JAAUTT010000615.1 GCA_012031335.1 Bacteroidales bacterium
AGGGGTATGTTTTCGGGAATAAGTTCGGTGATATGCGGTGGATGCGGGAAAACAACAGAAATAATATCCAGCGGTTTAACTTTATAGCTTGGCTTTTCGGTTTTACCATTTACAAGTATATTACCGGCATCAGCTGCCTGCTGAATTTTGGACCGGGATGCATTTTGAATTTTGGTGCTCAGGAATTTGTCGATACGCAACATCGCTTGTCCCTTATCGACTGTAATACGGTAATGCTCGTACAACTCCGACTGTTCCTCAGGAATTTCATCCTGGTAATCAAATACTTCTTCGCTCATCTTATTGTTGTACTAATACTTTTCCTTTATAAATAGATTGTCCCTTTTCGGTTAAAACCAAAAAATAAAGACCTGAGGGTAACGATTCCAGATTAACTGTTCCATTTGAAACTTCGGTTTGAAGCACTGTTTTGCCTGTCATACTCAGCAAGGTAGCGTAAACATTACTTTTGATATCCTGTGTATAGCTTATATTCAGGATACCGGAACAGGGATTGGGATAAATGCTGATATTTGATTTTATTTCAGGATTTTTGGTTCGGGTAATAAAATCGGCTTTACCAAACACGGGACGGATCATAGGAGCGCCAACTTCCAACTCCGTTGTGGCATTATACCAAAAACCCGTGTTAAAGAATACATTCTCCATGGACGTATTATTAACATCCAGGCCAATGTTTATAAAGTCTTCGCCCGGCTGCTTCCATCCCACATAAAAATCGCCATCTACAATAACTGCGGTATCAAGTTTATAAGTACTGAATTCGCCTGTCTTTTCGGGACTTAAAAAATCGGGTGACTGATAAATAATCTTTCCCGGACTGCTGGTGGCAGCTTCCCAAACAGTAAGTTTAAAACTGTAATTCTTTGTAAGTTCCCCTATGGTACTATTAAAATACATACTTACAGCAGTGAGAGTATCGGCTAAATAAGAATTGAATTTATAAGCTACCATCCCGTTTAATGTACCCGGACCTCCGATAGCATAACCATACTCCGGGGTTCCGTCGTCGTAAGCGTAATAGTTATAAAAACCCTGAAAAAACGTAGAAGTATCGTTCTGTTTTATATCATATGGCTCAGTTTCCAGAAAGGTTTTTACTTCATAAACAGCATAATCCGTTTGGGTTGATAAAAAATAATTTTCAACATTGTTGGAGAAAGTATAATCGGATAAAGGATCAATATTCTCATTTCCCCAATAATCCTGTGCTTTATCGGTACCTGTTCGTTCACGGATTTCAAAATAACGTTCGGGTTTATGACCGATGGTGTCGTTATTCCTGTAGTTAACTTCTATTCGGGTTTTGGTTTCACCTGCCCTTCCAGCAGAGGTCTGATAATGTGTCCATGGCATCGATTGGTAATTTCGAAGGAGAGAAGGTGTTTGTTTAATAAATGCAACATCCCGCATAATAGTGTCGTGATCGGTTCTGTTAGCATCCAGTTTAACATAATCAATATGCCAATGATCCACATTCCCCATTTTCCCTGGGATATCGTTATTAACTTCCACACTTGCGATATTGCGAAACCTGAACTGAAACCCTTTAACAAGAAAACTATCGGCATTTACCGGTATGGTAGCGGCTTTAAAAGGATGATTTTTGGAGCCCTTTACGGACCACACTTTCGACCAGCGCTGAGTTGCAGGATTAAAAAAATCGACTATCAGGGAATCGGTGGCATCGGGCATATCGCCCAAACCTTGTGGTTGATAATAAAAGGAAAGGTAGATATCGGAACTGGCAGGATACTTCAGGTTGATAGGTTTTGAGGTGAGATAATCAGCCCCAAAACTCCTGGATGATGCATGAGAATATATCTTGCCGTATTTATTAAGTGCATCGAATGTAGCCACTCCAACCGACATTGGATTCATAGCATACGAATCGTTAATAAATACGAGGCTGTCCATCCAATAAGCCGAATTTGGAAAAGGTTTCTTTCCTGAAAAATCGTCGAGAAAAGGTAATTCAAGGGTATCGGGTAATACAGCGCTCTTTAACCTGCTTTCTTTGCCTTCATATGCCCGAAGCACTGGATTTCGTGCAGCGGAACCAGTTTCCCTGCGAAATCCCGAAAGTAATGCCAACTGAAAACGAAAATACCAGGTACCTCTTAAACATGTTTTATTGATTTGTTGAAGTGGTGTCGGGCAGCCCCAGCTTTACCCTGTCTATGGTGAGATATACGTCAATGGGCGAACCCAGGCTGATAGTGCTGTTACTCCTGTATTCAGGTTGTTGCTTCCAGATTACAGCCTTGACAGAATCTTCGTATGTTTCTACTGAATTATCATAAACAACAGCACCAATATTCAAAAAACGACTGTGAAAGGGTTTCACGGGCATTATCAATACCCAGGCCTACAACATTTGGCAGAGAAGATTGCTCGTCACTGACACCCATACCAACTACCAAATCTATCTGAGAACCCTTGTTTATCTTGGTTCCCGGTTTAATCTCGCGGTTACGGTAAAACTGTTTCAACACATAATTACGGGCAATGTCGGGAACATACTTAACATTACCCACTTTTAAACCACGATTCTCAATATTATCCTGAGCCTGACGCAGCGAAAAACCCAATAAATCGGGCATCTCAGTTTTTTCAGGACTAACAGCATTCATGGTAATAAAAATAATACGCTTGGATTTAACCTTGAGGATGGTGAAGGATTTTGAGCAACAATGGTACCCCTTGGTTTGCCCTGAATAAAAAACCGAATCGATAATCTGCAACCCGGAGGTTTTTATCAGCAGCTACTGTTTCGGCTTCCTGAAGTGTGAGGCCTTCAAATACAGGTACCGAAAGCGCCTGACCATGGTGGGTATAAAGTTTGAGTAACAATAAAATAATGTTAATGCCAATAATAATACCTCCGAAAGCAATTGCAAAGTGCTTCCAGAATTTCCTGCTTTTTAAAAATGATATAAACTCGCTCACAGTTTTATTAAGTAATAAGTTAACGTGGAAGCAAAGATAAAATTATATTCGTTTGATTTTTGATTAAAAAGGAGTTGAATTACAAATCGGCAGGTTGCGCTTTCGGGTTTCCACCAAATGTGAATATAGTTCCAAGCTGATAATTCAATGAAACTTCCTTATACATAGGGGGATTTTTATCGAAGCAGAAACTGCGAAATAACTGAAGCTGGAATTTGACATTTTCAGAACCTACCCGCATGGTAAATGCCGGTTCAATAAAATTATAATGTGTAAAGGGTCTGTAAAACAAATAATCGTAGCTCTCACCCAAATGACTCTCGTCATTTCTATGAAATTGGTTAATACCGTAATATACATAATGCTTATACCTTGCCGAGATTATAAGCTCAAAATAGGAAACCGGCTGAAAGCTGATAGCGGGTTGAACAAAAATATCGAAGTTCCTTCCGTTGACCTTATAATTGTAAGTGGTCGAAAAATTATCCAAAATACTATGTTCATATTCAAAAGCACCGGTTCCACCGCCCAATAACAAACTAAAACCTGTATTTTCTTCGCGGTGATAAAATCCAAAACCCGACTTAAACTCACCAATCCATCCATTATAACTATCCTGGTCCTCACTTGTAATTTTATCGAACCAGCCCGAGTTTTGGGATTTATAAAAAAAACCTTCCGCAAATATCAGCATAGCATTAGAAACGGCGTAGTTCATTTGCAGGGAACCCTTTCTGAAATCGGCATTAACATTCACCTGAAACTGATTCTTTTCATTCAATGCCGGCAAATTCTGCGGAGTGGGGATATGCTGATATACAGTACACGACGAAGCAATAACAGATATAATAATTACAAATAACGTTAAGTTCTTCATATCAGCAGGTTTTGTTTTATTTACTAATTATATGGTATACTACTTCACAAATTTTTGTTGTTATAAACAACTTGCATTTCGATAACTATTTTTTGACTAACAAACAGTTACGAATAACTGAAGATCAAAAAATTAATTATCTATACGTTAAAAGCAAGAAAAATGTGCGGGTAAAAATACAATAAATAAAAAAACTATTGGTTTTATAGTAACGTATACGAGTCTAACCCAAAACCCAGAATATGAAACATATATACTTTTCGTAT
>JAAUTT010000616.1 GCA_012031335.1 Bacteroidales bacterium
CGTAAGGAAAGTCAAAACCAGCCCTCCAGTTGAACCCGAAAGCCATTTTTTTGAGTTTTCAGTATCCAAATCTCCCTCCCAGGAGGAATAAGCCCCACATCCCGCTACCTGATGTACCTGATAGTTTTTGGGTTCAAACCATTCCGGATAGGTATTTACATAATGATTGAGCCCGGCTTTCCATTCAGCATTATGCGGGAATAAATGCATCTGGAGCCTTATAGTGTTATTTTCAGAAATTTTATAGTTTTTACGTTTTAGGCATATCTGTCCATTTTCATTAGTAATTAACTGCATATCCAAAATAGTATCATTTGGCGATTGGGCAATGGTAATACCGATGTTTTTGTCTTTTTCGAAAAAGAAAATAGAGGCAAGGAGAATGTATTTAAGTCAAAAATTCCTTCTCCGCCATAGGTAAGTGCCATTTTTTTATGGGTTTCGCTTCAAAAGGATCAAACCATTCTTTATCAGCTTTTTCAGGCGAAGACCAACTTGTCCAGCATGTCGAGTTTTTTGTTTTAGGATAGTCGAGAATTGTTTCGACTGGGGTAGTCCAAGCCTTACCTTCGCCTCTAATATCAACTTCCCACAATATTGAATTATTAGTAGCAATAAAACGGTTCACCACTTTGCAACGATTACCGGTGCTGTCCTCAAAAAAACTTGTATATTGTGAACCCCCAGGGAGTTTTATTATTGAAGCATTGGAAATTTGCCTACACCCGGCAATAGAGGTATATGCATTTAATGGAATGGAAGTTCCATCTTCAAATATCAACCCGGATATATTGCCATTTTTATTTAAAATTACAGTTAATGTATCGTTTTTTACCTTTGATTTTTGATAAGAACATGCAAATGTTATTATCAGAAACACAACAAAAAAGATGTAGTTTCTATTCATATTATTTTTTTAATAATGTAAAGCGGCTGTCTCAATACTTAAATCTCTGTGTGTAATTGAGACAGCCTTAAAAGCATTAATTATACCCGGGATTCTGGTCATCTTTTGAAATCCCGTAATTCATCGTAATCTCATTATTTGGAATAGGATATAAAACGTGAAAAGGTTGGATATTGCCGTTAGCAAATTTATTATACTTACCAACTTCATTTACAAAGTAATCACTACCCCGGCGTATCAGGTCAAATCTCCTCCAGCCTTCCATGCCCAGTTCGCGCATGCGTTCTTCATAAATAAAATCGAGCATTTCAGTTTTACTGCCTGCCATAATTGGGAGAGTGGCTCTTGCCCTATTCCTAACTCTTTGTACTTGTTCTTTTGCTCCTATTAAATTGCCTTCTTCATTTAAGCACTCTGCGTATAGTAGAATGAGGTCTGCATAACGGATATAATATACATTTTTCGAACTGTTGTATGAATATGTATTTCTGTTATCTTCATATTTCTTGCAATGGGGAAATATATATTCAGGATCGGGAGCGGAAGTGACCAAAGTCCCATCTTTGTAAAACTCAGAGCGAACGCTTGCCTGCAGGCGCTCATCACCATCACCCGATATGAATAAATTCAAATATCGTTGGGTTGGTAAAAGCAATTCGTAACCTGAACCTGGTCCGTATTCACCTACTGCGCGTGAACCCAGGGAATATTGAATATGATTTGGTTCGTCAGGGTATTCAAACTGAAATTCATAAACTGACTCAACTCCATTTTCGAACTCAGGCATAAACAACTCTTCGTAATTAGACTGGAGGGAATATACATTCAGTTGTTCTATTTCTTCGAATTGTTTTTTTGCTTTTGAATAATCCCTTAATCCCGATTCGGGCTGGGCATACATAAAAACCTTCATCATTAAGGCTTTCGCTGCACCAATGGTGGCCCTTCCGCTTCTATAAGAAGTTTTTAATTTTAATTCTGCAAATTTCAAATCGTCCAGTATATAAGAATAAATGGCTGATAATTCTTCGCGAGGATAATCAGGCGTAGCAGATGGTGCAGTTTTTTCGGTTATCAAAGGTACTTTGCCAAAGTACTGAGCCAGCATGAAATAGTTCATAGCCCTGATAAAACGAGCTTCGCCCTCCTTGTTTTCTTTCCATTCAATTGAAACATTGGATACATTCTGTATGGAATTGATTGTTGTATTAGCCCTGGAAATTGCAAAATATGCTGTGTTCCACATCCATGCAGTGAGCCAGTTTTCGGAATTGAGGGATACATTATATTTATCAATTGCACCCTGGTCAGCCCAGTAATTAACTTCAACAGTTGCTCCTTGCGCTTCATCAGTACCCGAAACCCCTACCATCATTTGTCGTCCGTTTTTATACCAGAGCATAGCTTTATAAGCTCCCTGCAGTTGTGCCTCCAGCATTACGGCATCTATATCTTTTGATTCTGCTCCAAGGAAACTCTCAGGTTTTTCCTCAAGGAAATCAGAACAGGATGTTATCAGAAAGGAAAACATCAGGATTGCTATAATATAATATTGTATTTTCATTTTGCGATAAATTTAGAATTTAACATTTAGCCCAAAAGTAATTGCTTTTGCCGAGGGGTAGGACTCGGACCATGGACCCGGTGCCTCAGGATTTGCACCCTTATAATTTGTCAATGTCCAAAAATTTTCAGCCGAAACATAAACACTCAGACTATTTATATATTTTGAATTCAAAAACTTGTCAGGAAGGTTATAGTTTAAGGTGGCTGTTTTTAACCTAATGTAAGATCCATCCTGAACTAAACGGCTTGATATAAGCATCCTGTCCAGATTGTTCGAATGTGCTCTTGGAATAGAACCTGATTGGTTATCGATTGTCCATCTATCAAGTGCATCGGATGATAAATTATGAAACCATAACCTGCCCCCAATGTATACTCATGGTAAGATCTGTTAAATATTTTGTTACCATAAACATAATTGAAATTAAGATCTAAGGAAAAATTTTTATAAATCAGCGTTGATGAAAGGCCTCCATACCATTTGGGATCAGTAAAACCAACTATTTTACGGTCAGCCGTTGTAATTTTGTTATCCCCGTCGAGGTCAGCAATTTTGTTTTCACCCGGATAGTATGTGTCACCTCCAATTGAGCCGTCTTTCATTAAATCCATTGTTTCGCGCTTGTCATCCCATTGCCATAAACCATTGTAACTATAAGTGTAAATAATACCAAGTGGCTTACCAACCACCACCTGCTGCCGTAGGGTTGTTGGCATTATTGAGC
This sequence comes from Bacteroidales bacterium, assembly GCA_012031335.1. Next base: position 3,199 of record JAAUTT010000616.1, read on the forward strand.
CTCTCGGTAAGGCCTCCGTATAATTTGGTTAGCTTGTTACGATTAGCCGACCAGTTTAAATCGATATCCCATTTCAATGATCTGTCAATTACACGGCCTCCTAAAGTTATTTCCAAACCTTTGTTTTGCAGTTCTCCTACGTTTGAATATATAAGCGAATATCCTGTAGTTAGAGGCAGAGGCGTTCTTAGTATCAGGTCTTTACTTATTTTTTTATATACATCAAGCGACAACCTTAAACGATTATTTAAAGCAACAGCGTCCAGTCCAATATTGTACTGTTGTTGACGTTCCCAACGCAAGTCGGGATTACCCATTAATTGATCCGTATTTTGAAGTGTATTCAACGGTTTTCCGTCGGCTCCTACTGTGATTCCTGGCGATAGCTTTGTAAAGGATGAGTATGGTTCTATTTTGCTATTTCCTAATTCTCCCCAGCTCACCCTGATTTTCATATCGTTTAGGAGCCGTATTCCTCTCATAAATTTTTCGTTGCTTAAACGCCATGCACCACCAAAAGAGGGAAAGAATCCCCATTTATTTTGAGTTCCATATTTTGAATTTCCATCGAAACGGCCTGTTGCCGTAAAAATGTATTTGTCATCGAAGGAATATATTAAACGGCCAATAAAGGAGGCTATCTGCCATTTGGTTTTATTGGAAAACTGTGAACCAGGAGCGAAAACAGAAGCCGAACTTATATTATTATACCCTAATGCATTGGTGGAAAAGTTTGTTGCATATTGCTGGTTGGTTCTAAAATCGTTTACCTGAACCGTATTGCCAATAAGTGCATTTATCCGGTGTTTGGTTTTGAAAACTTTGGAATAATTCAAAGTGTTTTCTTGTAATAAGTCAACCCAGGAATCATTGTTGATTCGGGCAATACCATTTGATGCCTCGCCTTCTTTTA
>JAAUTT010000617.1 GCA_012031335.1 Bacteroidales bacterium
ACTCTCCGCGTTATATAGTCCATCAATGTTTATTATGTGCAATTCCCCTGTTAATAGAATTGCGTCAACTTCACCTTTTAATACCGTTGCCATTGATCCTATATACTTCGAAACCTGGTATCCTAAAGTATTTTGTAATAAAATGGCCTTTTCATCACCACCTTTAGCCTTCATTTCTACCTGATAGGCATCATTTGTTCCCATGTAAGCAACAAAACCACCTTCTCCGGTAATTAGTCTTTTCAGCGTGTCATAATCATATTTCCCACTAAAACATGCCTTTATTAAATCTCCTGCCGGCAATGTTCCGCTACGTTCAGGACTTAATGGTCCTTCACCATCCAATGCCTGATTTACATCAATCACCCTTCCCTTTAGATGAGCTCCAATAGAAATACCACCACCCAAATGAGCAATAATCAAATTAAGCTGATCATATTGCATACCAATACTTTTAGCATGCATACGACCTGTTGCTTTATGATTCAAAGCATGAAAAACAGAACGTCGTTCGAATTGAGGTAAACCAGTCAGCCGGGCCTCATCCTGAAGTTCATCAACTACAACAGGATCGGCAATAAGAGCACGGGCTCCATTTATGTCTTTGGCTATTTCGTAAGCAATTAATGCGCCTAAATTACTGGCATGCTCACCATATTTATAAGAGCTTAAATCGCTCCTCATTAGATCGTTAACTTCATAAACACCTGAAGGGATAGGTTTAAGCAATCCTCCTCGGCCAATTACAATTTCAACATTATTTAAAGAGATATTTGCTTCTTCCAGTTCCCGAATAATTATTTGCTTTGTGAAAATAAGCCTATCCTGAATCGAACCAAATTTTTTTAGCTCATCGGTACTATGTTTTAAGCTTTTAACAAATACCGATTTAATATTATCATAAACTGCAATTTTTGTTGAAGTAGAACCCGGGTTTATAGCTAATATAAGCCTGTTTTCCATTATTTTATGATAATAAAGTTGCCAGTGCTATAGAGTATAATTTGTTTTCTTCAGTATCGGCCCTGGAAGTTAATACAATAGGAACAGTTGCTCCAACTATTACTGCGGCTGTTTTAGCACCTCCCAGAAACAAAAGAGATTTATATAAAATATTTCCTGCATCAAGATTATGGACAACCAAAATATCGGCGTCTCCAGCAACATCACTAATAATTCCTTTATGATGAGCGGCTTCTTTTGAAACGGCGTTATCAAGAGCCAGGGGGCCATCAATGATACAACCCTTGATCTGTCCTCTTTTGCTCATAATACTTATGAGTGCTGCATGCTGGGTCGATTCTATTTTTGTGTTCACGGTTTCGACAGGGCAAACCATGGCAATTTTGGGATTATCATAGCCTAGTTTGTGGTGAATTTCAGCTGCATTTGAAATCATGCTGACTTTTTCCTCAAGGGAAGGTGCAATATTCATAGCAGCATCAGTTAAGGAAAGCAGTTTATGGTAGTATGTGGTTTCGAATATTGCAACATGACTTAAAACATTGCTTTTTTCAATCCTTTCTCTTTGTCAAGTACTGCTTTGAGTAAGGAAGATGTGGATACAAATCCTTTCATTAACAAATCGGCTTTTTTTTCCTTAACTTGTTGTACAGCAATTTTAGCCGATTCGGCCGGGTCAATTTCATGAATTAATTGAAAGCCGCTGATATCAAAATTTATAATTGCACATAAATTTTCTATTTTATTCTTATCACCAATAAATATAGGTTCTGCAATACCTTCTGTAACAGCCAGCTGAATAGCAGAAATAACGGCCTCATCTTCCGCAGCTGCTATAGCAATTTTCTTTTTACCATGCTTTTTCGATTCTGCGATTAGTTGCTTAAAATTCTGAACCATGGCCCTGTTTTAATAATCAATTTTGTAACCTCCTGAAGCCCTCATTCCATCAAGTGTACTCATGGTATCTTCCGCAATAATAAGCTCTTCATTGGTGGGAATAACCAATACCTTTACTCTGGAATTTTCCCTGGATAGGAGTTTTTCAATGCCATGTGCTTCCTTATTAATATCCTGATCGAAATCAATTCCCAGAAATTCAAGATTTTTTACAACCTCTGATCTTGTATAATCTGAATTCTCACCAATCCCGCCGGTGAAAATAAGCAAATCCAAACCTCCCATGGCAGCCGCATAGGCCCCTATATATTTTCTGATCCGGTAATGGTACATGTTAAGACCAAGCTTGGCTCTTTCATTGTCGTTTTGAGCAGCCTTCATTATCTCTCTCATGTCGGATGAAACTCCAGTTATACCAAGCATTCCGCTATGCTTATTAATCAATGTGTTAGCTGTGGCTATATCAAGTTCTTCTTTCATCATAAGGTAGGTAAGTACACCCAGGTCCAAATCACCGCTGCGTGTACCCATAATTAACCCTTCAACCGGTGTTAAACCCATGGATGTATCGATAGAAACCCCATTTTTAATTGCAGCTAAGGAAGCTCCATTGCCCAAATGACAAGTTATTATTCTCAGATCTTTAATATCAATTCCCAAAACCTGAGCTCCACGTTGCGATACATACCGATGGCTGGTTCCATGAAATCCGTACCTTCTTATCGCATACTTCTTATATAAAGGAAACGGTATGGCATACATATAAGCCTGCTCCGGCATTGTTTGGTGAAAAGCCGTATCGAAAACACCAACCTGGGGCACATTGGGTAACAGTGCCTGCATAGCAAAAATACCTTTTAAGATTGGGCGGATTATGTAAAGGAGCAAGATCAATACATTCTTCCATCATTCTGATTACTTCATCGGTAATTAATGCGCTGGAATTAAATTTTTCACCCCCATGAACAACTCTGTGGCCAACAGCATCTATTTCTTCAAACGAAGTTAAGCTGCCATGTTTTATGGAAGTCAAAATGCCAAGTACATATTCTATACCTGATTGATGATCATATATTTCACCCTCAAGCAAAAGTTTATTTCCATCGTTTCTTTCGTGTTTGATAAAAGATCCATGCAAGCCTATTTTTTCGACGACTCCTTTGGCAAGTACTTCCTTGTTAGTCATTTCGAAAAGCTGATATTTTATGGAAGAACTTCCGCAGTTTAACACTATAATTTTCATTTCCTACCTTTTGAACAGATTTATTTGATTTCTGTGCAGATAATATTTTGATTGATTTTCATTTCGCGGTCGTACTTATAAAAACCTTTTCCTGTTTTTCGGCCGAGGTTATTACCTCTGACCAGACGTTTAATTATGGGAGAAGCCTTAAATTTCTGTAAACCAAATTCCTGATAAAGGTTATCCATGTATTTTAAGATCTTATCGAGGCCAATTCTGTCGGCAAGTTCAAAGGGACCAAACTGCAATCCATAACCTAGTTTCATGGTATCGTCGATATTCTCAATAGATGCAACACCCTCCATTAAAACTTCACATGCCTCATTTATCAATGTAACAATCAACCGTGTACTAATATTACCCGGCGATTCGTTTACTGTAACAACTTTTTTCCCAATCATTTTCGCAAACCTGCAAACAAAGTCATAGGCTTCTTCACTGGTTCTCAACCCTTTTACCACTTCAACTACCTTTACTGTTGGAGGTATCATAAAATGCAATCCCACCGCTCTTTCCGGAATTTTAAGGGAGGAAGAGAGGTCGGAAATCATCAATGTAGAAATATTGGAAGTAATAACGGCATCAGGTGAAACATAAGTTTCAATTTTGCGGAATACTTCCTTTCGGAGTTCAATAGATGTTCCTGGTTTATTGGAACTTATAGTTTCCATTACCAGGTTGCATTCGGCTATTTCTTCATAATTGGTGGTTCCATGGATTCGTGAAAGAATGGCTCTTTTCTCACTCTCGGTAAGGCCCCAACGATCGATAATTTCATCAAGCTGTTGATTGATAGAAAGATATATTTCTCTTACTCGATCTTCACTAACATCCACAAAAACAACATCAATTCCGGAATGGCTAATTATTCGGGCAATTTCCTGGCCTACCGATCCGCAACCAACAATACCAACTTTTCTGAGACTATCTTTTTTTCTCAGTTTTTCATTCAGGGCATAATCTTCTAATACTTCCGACATTTTAATAAACTATTTTTTAA
>JAAUTT010000618.1 GCA_012031335.1 Bacteroidales bacterium
TGATACAAGTATTTATAAGAAAAAACAATTTCCAACTTTCCAGTTGCAACAATAACCCATCCATTTTATATGGTTTCAAAAATATTTTCACAAAATGGGACTGGCGGGTATGATACTCTTTCTTATTCATATGAGGATGCAAAATTTCATTTGCAAGGAAAGGGATTTATGGGATACACAGTATTTAATGAAGCCAATACTTCATCAGGGTTTTTAACCAAATCCTATTTTGGTTATAATAGTAACTATTTCAATACTTTTCTTGACTCATCCGAAACAAGAAGGTTATCTGATAATGGACTCATATCTAAAATTAAAAATGTTAATAATTATAAATTGCTTTCCAGTTCACAAAAAAGGATTTTTCCATATGTTGATTTTACAACATCTACAGATAACCTTACAAATACAAGTAAAACTGAAGATTATATCTATGATAATGACGGAAACCCCACAACTGTAACCACCACCTATGGAAGTAATGATATAATTACTACTGTTTCTAATATTTACAATCTCTATGGGGGATGGGGCCCAAAATAAATTAACAAGATCAACGGTAACCAAGACATATTCAGGACAATCTCCTTATACCCGTTTAACCGATTTCACTTATGATAATAAGGGAAATCCATTACTAAAAATAACTGATCCGGGAAAAACCAAAGCAGTAACTGAAACTATGACTTATTTGACGAATAGTTGTGGATTACCTGTTTCAAAATCAATTAGTGCGAACGACATTACTATCCGGAAAGACAGTTTTTGCTATGAACCTAAATACAGGTTTATTGAAAAGCAACTAAATGCCCCTTAACCAGCAAATTATTATGGGATTTGATTTCATCACCGGGAAAATGGTTAGTGAAATGGATATAAATGGAAATGTTACTTCTTATGAATATGATGGCTTTGGAAATCTAGTTAAAACCACTTTACCAACTGGAAAAATTATTAATACTTCCTATTCATGGGTTACAAACAATAATCCTGAGAATAGCTGCTATTCAATTACGACCTCTAGTACAGGATCATCAACAAATATTACGTATTATGATTTTCTAGGAAGGGAGTTAAGAAATGTAAATACAGGCTTTGAAGGAGAACAAATTATTGTTGACAAACAGTATTATCCTAATGGAAACTTAAAAAATGAAAGCCTCCCATACAAGACTGGCAACCCAGTTTGGACAACATATGAATACGATAAAAACAACCGCATTGATTTAGTAATTTCCCCCACATGTTCATTAGAATATACATATTCAGGAAAAACAATAACGGTTACTGATTGTAAAGGTGAATCAAAATCAAAGACAATGAATAGTATAGGGGATATTAGTTCAGCCTCTGATTTTGGGGGAAATATTCAATATTATTACCACTCTTCAGGTCAAATAAGAAAAATAAAATTCCCCTAATGCCGAAATTATTATGACCTATAATGAATATGGAATGCAGGATACTCTTAAAGATCCGAACGCAGGAATCATGACCTATTCATATAATTCTATTGGGGAATTACTGACTCAGAAAAATAACAGAGGACAACAGACCACCATGACCTATGATAATTTAGGTAGGGTACAAACAAAAACTTCCCCAGAAGGGACAGTGACTTATACTTATGACAATGCTTTAAATGGTATGGGCTTATTGGCTTCTGTAACATCAACAAATCAAACAATTACATATACTTATGACAATTTTTCCCGATTATTAACAGAAACAAATACCATTGATGGAACTGCTTATCCCACAACCTTTGAATATGATAATTCAGTGAATAAGGTATCAAAGATTATATATCCTTCTCAATTTTCAATTAATAATGAATATGAAGGTAATGGTTTTCTAAAAAGGGTTAGGAGGTCTGATAACAATGCCATTATTTGGGAGTCTACGAGTGTAAACCAATTTGGACAAAATACCGGGGCAACTTTTGGAAATAGCTTGGTAATTAACCGAACTTATGACAAATACGGCTTTCCTGTGACCATGAAAACCGGAACAACCCAAAACATAGGTTCAATTCAAAACCTGCAATTCTGTTTTGATACTACTTCAGGAAATTTATCTTGGCGAAAGGATAATATTTCATCCAGAAACTTTACAGAAAGTTTTACTTATGATCATAATAGGTTAACAAATAGTCTGGTTAATCCCTCAACAAATTACAATGTACAATATGATGATGACCAAGGTAATTTTGGGAATATTTCATATAAATTTGGTGCCGGTACTTATGCTTACACCAGTTCGAGGCCACATGCTGTCACTCAGCTTACAAACAGCCCAATTGTAAACAATCAATATATCACATACAATTCATTTGAACAACCAACTGTATTATCTGAGGGTAACTGGGGTCTGACAATTTCCTATGGTGTTGATGAGCAACGCATAAAATCAGTTTATACCCAATCGGGTACAAACTGGACAAGAAAATACATCGGCAACTATGAAGAAGTATGGTCAAACAGCCAGATAACCAAAAAAATTCATTACATTGCAGGTGGCGACGGTCTGGTGGCTGTATATATTATAGACGGCAGTGGCAACGGACAGATGTATTATATTAGCAAAGATTATCTTGGTAGTATTATGGTTCTTACACGACAAGACGGGACTGTAGCTGAAGAATACAGCTATGATTCCTGGGGACGTAGGCGAAGTCCAACGAATTGGACAAACTATACAGTCTCAACTCCAACTCTCCTTTACCGTGGTTATACCGGTCATGAACACCTTGATGAATTTGCACTGATAAATATGAATGGCAGGTGTTATGACTCAAGGACAGGTAGGTTTTTGAGCCCCGATAATTACGTGCAAATACCCGATTTCACCCAAAGTTTCAATAGGTATGCTTATTGTTTGAATAACCCGCTGATTTCAAAAGATCCTACTGGTGAGTTTTTTATGCCATTCTTATCGTATATTATTGCTCATACTTTTTTTAGATCTATCCACAATGGTTTGTATCCGAAATGATGGGGGGTGATTTTATGCCTAATTTTGTTGAAAGTGCAGTAAAAAATGGTTTTAGTAGTATTTCTTCAAATGTTCTTACATCATTTACAAATAATTGGATAGGGGATTATTCTGGTGTAATTGGAAGCGGATTTAAAAATTCGATGTTCGAAATAGGTCACTCTGTAATAAAGGGAGGATCACAAGGTTTGGCTGGTGGTGCAATTTTAGGGATAATTAATGAAGATGTAAATTACTTGTGGAAAGGTGCCTCCTTAGGTGCAACAGTTGGTGCAGGAATGGCAACTTTAAGAATTACATTGATGGGACCTACCTTTATACCAAACCCTGAAATATATTGTGAGCTTGAAGATTTTGGTCAAACATACAGACGTGGATCTATTTTTACTCCAAAAGGTGCAGGAATAACATTAGGTCGAAATGTTGTTACAAAATTAACAGGGGATACTGATTATGATAGATACATATTGCATCATGAAACAGGTCATTTATCACAAATAAATAGGTTAGGCTCATTTAAATTTTATTCGAGAACTGCCTCAGAATATGCTAAACATTATACTAAAGCTTTTGGATTGGGAATTAGACCAGTTTATCAAACACCAGGTACTTTAGAGTTTGAAGCAAATAAATATGCCTTTGATAAATTGGGTTATTACTATAATATATTTGGAGAATTATTTTACAAGTGGGTCTTTTAAATTCTTAAAAAATGATTAGATTATTTTTGGTTTTAACTTTAGGTAGTTGCTGTTCACTACCACTTTTAAATTGTATAAAAGATTATTTCTATATTACTAAGGAAATTAATTGTGAAAACAATCAAAGTTATTGTTATTCTTCTGATAGTATTAATATTCAAATATCTCCTGATTTTATAGATTTTACTTTAAACAACGATGGGAATGGAATATACAAGCTGAACTAATAATTGGAATTCAGAATCACACTAATTCTGAGATAATAATCAACGAAAAAAATTTATATATTTTTTGTATTATAGATAGCGATACAATTTCACCATTATTAAAAAGACGCTGAATATATTATTAATTCAAAAAATAATGATGAAATAACCTTAAATCCTACATTTATAAAT
>JAAUTT010000619.1 GCA_012031335.1 Bacteroidales bacterium
GGCAATACCTTAAAAGTTGTCGACATAAGTAATATCAGTTTGCCGGTTACCATCGGAAACACCTATTACATAAGCAGTGTAGAAACGCTTTTCTTGGATGATAATTACATGTACACAGGAGCTCAAAACGGAATGTCTATATACGATATTTCGGATAATTCCAAACCACAGCTTATCTCAACATATACACATATTACCTCGTGCGATCCGGTTGTGGTGGAAGGAGATTATGCTTACGTAACGCTTCGTTCGGGTCAAACCTGCCGTAATACAATTACAAACCAGTTGGATGTAATTGATATAAGAAACAAAACTTTACCAGTCTTGGTAAAATCCTATGGATTTAAATCACCTAATGGTTTGGGAATTGAAAATAATATATTATTTATCTGCGATGGAGATGATGGGCTTAAAATATACGATGCCAGCGATGTAACAAAAATTATCCAGCATCCGGTTGCACATTTTAGCGACATTCAGGCTACTGATGTTATACCATTAAACGGAATACTTTTTATGATTGGCAATGATGGCTTTTATCAATATGATTATAGCAATATTACCGATGTAAAACTTTTAAGTAAAATTGAAGTAAAGAATTAGCTTTCATTTTACCATCAAATGACACACAAGAACCTTTGTTCCTGAAATAAAGCAGAACATTTTTAGTTTTTACTTAAAACTTATCTACCACTTAAACAAGTTCGAACTATCCGAAAACCAATATTGGCAGCTTTTTCGCTTTGATCTGCTATTATTCTTGCATCAGCACCATTATTATTTCTCCAGGAGCCGCCCCTTACAACATACTGCTTATTTTCCTTTTCTGTATCGGACAAATTACCATGTTTTATATAAGATGCGGTCCATTCTGAAACGTTTCCTTCGAGATTATATAATCCCCAGATATTTGGTTTATTACATTTTGAAGGTCCGGGCAAATCCTCAACACTTTTTGTATTTACTATTAAAGATTTAGGTTGAGTTGCAACATATGCCCATTCTTCCTCCAGAGGTAACCTGTATTGATGTATTCTTGGTTTCCTCTGCTTGTCGAGTTTATCATTTTCAGTTTGAGTTCTCCAAATACAATAATACATGGCGCTTTCCTGCGATACCCCTACAACAGGAAAATGAAGATACTTTTTGTTACTGAAATAATCATTTGAAGGCAGAATAGTAGTATCTATTGCATCTTTAAGAATTTCAGAATTTTTTAATACAGTATGTATATTTTTTTTATTACTTCTTCATTATAAGGAAGTGCATTAGTTTTTTGCAACCTTCTCCATATCTATCCAACATAGTTGTTCTCCTGGATTTTTTTTAGGAAATTCACAAATAATTTATATTCGGCATTTGTTATTTCATTGCTCATCCAAAAAGCATCCAAATGCACCATTCTATTTAAAGAATCTCCATCATCAATAATTTTCATGACAAAACTTCCTTGCGGCACAAACACCATATCTTTCGGAGTTTTTTCAAAAGTTCTTGAATTTTGTGAAATAGCATTTACCATTACTGCAAAAGAGACTAAGAAAAGAACTAAACCTTTCATAAATGAAGTATTACTTTTTTCCTAATAATTTTAAATAACCCTTATTTCTTTTGAATAAATACACTCTATCTTTCTGAATCGATCTTAAATTGAATTATCAGATTGGACAGTCCTTTCAAATTTACAAAAAAATCAAATAAAATGTAAAATAAAAAAGACGGTGCTTCCCAGGACCGTCTCTTAATTGAATAACTACTAACTAACTAACTAACTAACTAACTAACTACTATGTATGATGATGACAATATCATTTTATATTTTAAAAGCTTCCGGTGAATATTTAGCATTTACAGCTAATTCAGCAATTAACCCTTCCATTTCAGATGAAAATCGGGTAGAATAGCAATCTATTTCAGAAGGGAAAAACCGGGCTAAGGATTCTAATTCATTGATATCAATAACTATATCAGAATACAATTCGGTCATAGTGAAATTATCATTTGCCGGATAAAACTTAATTTTATATTCTAATTCTTTTACAACATTTTCGAACTCAAGGTCTAAATCCTCTGTCAGGTTTTCGCTTTCCAAAACTGAAGGAGAATATTTCAACAGCCCTTTAAGCGTTTCGAGCTCGTTTGACAAAATACTTTGAAATTGTTGAACACTATTTGAAACCTTACTTTTCAAAACCCCCTCATTCAATGCTTTTGTATTTTGTGCATTTGCAGATAATGATACAATTACCACTGCGAAAATGAAGATGAATTTTTGAATGATTGTTTTCATATTACTTTATGTTTTCATGTTAATGCATAATATTTAACAATGCACGTGCCAAAAACCATATAATTATGATTACGTGCGTATTACAATTTTATTTGATTATAAATTACTTAATATTGATGTTCCAATACAGAACATCCGTGTTCGGATTCGAACAATTATAGGAAGGTTTTAAAAAACTTAGAAGAAAATAATCTCACAAGCAGTTCTTTAGTAAATCAACAATCCGTTCACGACTAAAACCAAGGTCAATTGCTTTAGTAAATTCAGAACATGCTTCTTCTTTTTTACCCATTTTCAGGAGTATCTCGCCTTTTGTAATGTACGAAATCTGGTATGTTTTATCAAGCTTTATAGCCATTTCGGCATCGATAAGCGCCTCCTGCAACTTGTTCTGATTCATCAGCAAATCTGCCCGGTTATTATAAAGTAAAGCTTCACCTGGTTGTTCGGTGATCAGGTCATTAAAATCACTAAGAGCTTCATCCGTTTTCCCTTGTCGCTTCTTTATATTTGCAAGATTGGTGCGGGCTTTAAAATTTTTCGGATCAATACTTATCAGATACTCCAAGTCCTTTACAGCTAGCTCCCTTTTACCATTTCTTTCGTACAAAATGGCTCTGCTAATCAGCGAGGTCTCATCATTGGTATTAATATTCAGAGCTGATTCGTAATCGGCAAGGGCTTTCCCAACATCTCCCGATTGTTCGTATAAACTAGCTCTGTTTGTATAGGCAACAACTAAGAAAGGATTCTTTTCGATTGCTTTGCTATAGGATTTAAAAGCATCTTTGGTTTTCCCCTGACGTCGCTGAAAAGTTCCAATATTCGAATAAAACAAGGCTAGTCGTTTAGGTTCTTTTTCCTTTTTAATCAGTTTATCCATAAACTTCTCGGCGCAGATATAGTCCCCCTTATCAGCACATGCAATGGCATTATTCAAAAGATCGTCACTTGACTGTGCTTTAACAGGCACCCAAAAGAGAACCGCTATAATAATAAGGTGAAGTTTCCTGATCATGAACTTACAATTAAATTAAAGAAGGATTTGTATCTGTTAAGATATGAAATAAATTTAACTTCAACTTAAATAAAGTCCAAGTAAGACAAGGACTAGAATTGCAGGTAACAATAAATTCTAAATTTTACCTGACTGTGAAGCCCACACCGATTCTGACGCCTGTTTCAAATATTTTTTGATGATTATTTCCTGATTCAAAAGGCGCTAAAGAGTGAAATTTTGAATAAGGATTTATGAATAAATTTACTCCACTTTTAAAACCATAATGTACTCCAACACCCAAAACGGCGCCAAATCCAGTTTGACTATTTATTGGCATTGAACTACTTGCATCCATTTCAATCAATACTCCTCCATTCACAAACAGGTATTTTAAGAAGTTTATCCGTGCTGTTACTGGTATATTTATCAGAGAAAAACGTTCGGAACGGGAAGGCGTGTTTATGCCAGGGGCCGGGCTTATTTTTAATTTATGTTCAGAATATTCAATGCCGGTTTCCAAATCGAGCCATTTCCTTAAAGGATAAGTATAGTTTACACCAAAAGTAAAGAAATTTTGGCCCGAATAGCTTGGTCCTCCAATAATGTCTTCGGAATTTACAATAACATTTTCACCAAATGAAGAAAAAGATATACCCAGATTAGCTTTGAGAGAATCCGTTTGGTTTCCCTGGCCCTTTACCTGAGTTATTAAAATAAATAACACAGAAAAGCTTAAAAGAACTTGTTTCATTTTGTTTGGTTGCTTTTCACAAAGATGCATTACAAACAAATGGTTGCGT
>JAAUTT010000620.1 GCA_012031335.1 Bacteroidales bacterium
CTTTTGCTAAACGATTATAAGATACTTTTGATAAGTCAGGGTCATATTTGCCAAGAATAATTCCCTTTATAGAAGTTGAATTTTTGGTTGAACTTATAGCCAAATCATTTACTTGGCTTGTAGATAAATTTGAAAATTGTCTGTCCATCATATTTTACAATCTTTCCATTTGTAATAGCTAGGCGTGGGGTGTTTACATCACAAGCATTAATTCTTCTTAAAAAACTTTTTCCCATTATAATTATAAAACTGATACCCAAAAGGAGCTTCTGCCAATTTGTTTATGTTCTTCCCAATGTATCTAATCCAATCCCCCGCCGTAGCTACCCTCTCCACCACAGCCAAATGAACGCCATGACCGTCAGAGATTTCTGTAAGGAAGCGTTCGCCTTCTACACTGATGGGGGTGCCATCCGGTTTTCGGACAACATCAAAATTGTTAAGATTGGTTTGATTTCGGATTGGAACATCGTCGCCAATTAAACCAACTTTGTATTTATTACCCGCATTGTCCGTCACCTCTACCCACCGGATTGCTTGCTGCCAGTCGCCGGTAAAAACTTCTCCGCTATTTTCAAGGAACCTGAGTACAAATGTATTACTTTCTCCGGAAAAGGTAATATATTTTGTTCCACAGCGAAATGCTTTTACCCCGTTAATCATTAAAGGTTTTGCCAGTTTTAAAGCACCGGCAAATGTTAAATAAATAGGATCGAGGTGGTTGATAGCAGCAGTTAACTGGCCAACCTTAACATACGAAAATGTTATCAGTACAGCATTAAAAATTGTACCTCCCCATTTTTCCGCCTTCTGATAAACATTACCTGTACTGTAATATTTTTCAATTACATCCCATAAACATTTTCCATAACCCGATACTTGATACGCGGCGTTTCCAGGTAAGCTAATATAGATTTCCGGATAGTCTTTGCCGCAATTTGAATGAATTTCACTTAACTTTTCGCTTATATTGCTCCAAATATTATCTTCATTTATTATAAGTTTTAATATTAAAGAGCCTGTTCCTGGAATAGCCTGAACCAATCCGATAAAACCATTGTAAAAGCCGCAAGCAAAGGCAAATTGACATTGTAAAAAGTTCTCCCTGGATGTTTCCTGGGTAAGTTGAAATGGCAAAAACGATTCGAATGTATAGAACTTTTTATATATGTCGAAGATTGATGGATTGCAAGCATTTTCCCCTCCTTCCATATATTCCGGATTCCAATATCGCTCATGAACTTTTAAATTCCCTATCCAGCTTGTAATTACATCAAGAAATGCAATATTCAGACTTATATTGGCTTTGATGGACTTTTCTTTTAAATAGCTAGGTAAAATCGTTTTTACTACTTCGCTTTCGTTTTTCTCCGTTTTTATTAATAACAGATTTTTTCACCTATGCTAAATTCTTTTAAATTGTAATCTTCTCCATCGTAATGAAGCCAAACAACCACTTCATTTTCTGGATTTTTGGCCAGGTACTGCTTAATTATAATATGATTGGCATCGAACTTTGTGGTGTCTGTAACGTAAATTCTTGATTTGAGTCCGCCTTTTTCAAAACTTAACAGTTGGTTTAGTACATCTTTTTTAAGATTTTCATCCAAACCTGAAGTTAAATCGATTAACAGACTTCCAGTATCTTCATTTTTCTTAAATCCTTCACATGCACAAGGATATATTTCCGAAGATATGTTTTCGTTTGAGCCTGTTCTTGTGGTAACAACATTTTCGGGACTTATAAATACATAAATTGCATTGTTTCTGTCTGGTACTTTTTGAGGAATAATCTTTAGATCAGATCTTTCAGAGGGTGCATAAAACCCAGCATACTTTTCAGAATTTTGCCCTTCTCGATATGCTACATACAATAAATTGTTCTTTTTAAAAGCAGCTAAACGCCCCTGAAGGACATGTTCTTTCGTACTAAAAAAAGCATACGGTTTAGCATCTCCTAAATCAATCGGGTTTCCTTCCGGATCTAAAAATATGCTCCCAGAAAGCTTTGAATTCTCCGCTATACACTTAACATTAGCAATCGACAAACTCTCCCCTTCTTCCTCCCCTTCACCCCAGTTCAGTCCCAAATCCCGGTCGTGGCATTCGTCCCATTGGTATTTATTAAGTGCCAATGCATTCGCTGCGGAATAGTCCATCAAATTATCCGTAGTCCCTTTTGCCTGGATATAAGTATTTTCGGGCGAGAACGTGTGCCTTAATCTGAACGCCCCGTGCCCCAGCTCGTGGGCTATGGTGTGGATATATTCATCGGGGTTTTGCCGGTATTTGAAAATAAAACCGAATTTTCTGTTGAATGGCATATTGCCATTAATATCCTTGGTACCTTCATCGAAAAAGAACAGGTAAATGGTATGTTTATCGTAGGCGGGGTTGTTCTTCATGGCATTGTATACCAACTTCATTTCGGGAGTGTAGTCCATCTGGTTGTTGGTATCGGTATTGTCCAGCTGTTTCTGGTTATTTCTCGGCAGGGTTACAGAGATGCCATCTTTTAAGCTGGTAACTTCCCAACTTACCACGGCCTGTCGGTATATTTTATTTATTTCCGATTGTACATAACCGGCATCCGGGGATACGGAGTTGTTCACCGATACAAGGCATAGTTTCAGGGTTCTCTTCTCATAACTCACCACATTTACCGCCCCGGCAAGCCAGTTGGTTACTTTTTTAACCGAGTCGCCGGTGGTGGTGCGGTACCAGGCAAAGAGTTCATCGTGGTTGCGGTGGCCCTGGCCGGTGATTAGGAGTTGCTTTTCGCCTTTGCTGCTCCCCGGGGCGGCCATGACCATGCTGGCCGATTCGCGGGAAAAGAATACCGAATCAGGTGGTGTGCCTGTTATTCGGGCCTGAAGCTTGTCGTAAAGGCTGCTTTCTCAGGATTTTCAGGGTGGGGGTAGACCGGAGTCAAAGTATTTATGAAGAGTTAATGAGATCAAAATATCGGGAATAAGCTGCTAATATGCCTTACATACAACATAAATTGAAGGATTACAATCTAAGCCAGTTTGAATAACTTAAATTGTTACAGACTGAAATTTTTCCGCATTTATTTTGTAGTTTTGGTAGTATAGAAAGAATTATGTGATTATCCTCTAAATAGCAACATATGCAGACATTACTGGTAGAAATTAAAGATAAAACAGGATTAAGGATTTTGCAGGAACTGGAACATGCTCAATTAATCCGGTTGATAAAAACCACTCAGGAGAATATACCTCAAAGGCTCTCCAGCAGGTTAAGAGGGGCACTTTCCAAGGAAACAACCAAGGAGATGAAATCTGAACTGGAACAAATGCGCAGCGAATGGCAACAACGGGATATTTGATTGACACGAACGCTGCCATTGATTACCTTGGCAATGCTATGCCAAAAAGCGGACTGGTTTTTATGGACAGCGTGATAGATAAAGAATACAGTATTTCGGTTATCAGTCACATTGAGCTTTACGCTTACAGCAAGCTCACCGAGAAAGACAAGGAAACACTCGATATTTTTACTAGCCAGGCTTCGGTTTTAAATATAAACGATGACATTATCGAGCAAACCATCGAACTGCGAAAAGCTCATAAACAAAACTGCCCGATGCCATTATTGCCGCTACGGCATTGGTGTATGGCTTAACCTTAATCTCCCGGAATACCTCCGATTTTAAAAATATCCAAAACCTTAAAGTTGTTGATCCGCATTTGCTTTAATAAATAATTTCTTGTCTTAAATAGTTTTTCGTTTCCTCTAATTCTTTCAGAGCTTTCATGTCCCTAATGGCCGGAAATAATACGAATAATGAATACGCAAAAGGCAGTATCGACATTGGCTCAAAACACAGAGGATAAAGTTATTATAATACGACGATGTTCGGAACCAAACCATAAAGTCCGTCAAATTTATGACGCCCTTAAATACAAATATGCAC
The DNA here is from genome assembly GCA_012031335.1 of Bacteroidales bacterium. The sequence goes on from JAAUTT010000620.1 coordinate 3,938, forward strand.
CATATATCAGGAAAAAATCTGTAGTACACAAATCTGAACTCGACCAATGTCATTGCATTGATATTATGTGCAATGAAATTAAAATAGCTGCATAATGGGCTAATAATCACCATCAGCCCGGAGGTCTATATGAATCGCTAAA
>JAAUTT010000621.1 GCA_012031335.1 Bacteroidales bacterium
GCCCTATTTCAGGAAGAAAATATAGAAAATTTACCTTTCAAAACAAGGAGAAAAATTTGTTGTATTGAGATTTGTTTCTTGGAATGCAAATATGATATGTTGGGCCAGAACAAGGGTCTCACTTATAATGAAAAGATCAAATTAGTAAATTTACTTAAGGATAAGATGCATGTTCTTATCTCTTCGGAACATAATCTTCCCGAAGACCTTAAACAATATCAAATTAAAATAAGGCCTGATTTAATGCATGCATTAATGGCGAAGGCCGAACTTTTCATTGGAGAAAGTCTTACAATGGCATCAGAGGCTTCAATATTAGGAACTCCTTCAGTATGTATTAGTACTATAAGAGCTGGGACATTGGAGGATCAGGCTGGAAAGGGTATGTTATATCGTTTAAAAACACGAAAGGTTTTTTTGAGAAAATTGAGGAGTTATTAAGTACTATCAATTTAAAACAGGCCTTTCAGGAAAAAAATAAACGACTTTTAGATGAAACAGAAGATGTTACCCAATTCATGGTAAATTTAATAAATAAATATTCAAGAACATGAGAGGTTTTTCTTACAGGTATTATATTGATTTTCTGAATACCTTAAAAAGCAGTAATTATAATTTCATTTCCTTTTCAAAAGCGAAACATTGTAATAATAATAAAAATCAAATTATTTTAAGGCATGATATCGATCAGTCATTGCAAAAAGCTGTAAAAATGGCTAAAATTGAAAATGAATTAGGAATATCTTCTACATATTTTATTTTTCTCAGATCCCCATTTTATAATGCTTTTAGTTCAGAAAGTGAAAACATGGTGAACACTATTATTGAAAACAATCATTATTTAGGGATTCATTTTGACTATAATAATTATTCATTTAATAATGTCTCCCAATTATCATTTCAAATATATAAAGAAGTAAACTTTTGCAAGATTATTTTAATGCAAGAGTAGATGCTGTTAGTTTTCATAGACCTATTGATTTAGAATTGTTTCAGCGTTTGGAATTAAACTCATTGCCTCATGCCTATGAAACTTTATTTTTAGAAAATTTTAAATATTTTTCAGATTCAAGAGGATTATGGCGATTTGGTAATCCATTAGAGAGTAAAGAATTTAAAAACAATAAGAATCTTCATCTTTTAATCCACCCAATTTGGTGGAATGAAGAAGAACTAGAACCAATTGACACGATAAAACTATTCAAAAAAATTACTACGATAACTTTAATAAATATATATTTTCTGAATTAAAAGGATTTTGGGATAATGAAAACAAAAAATAAACTTGTAATTTTTGGTTGTAAAGACACTACTTTTGAATGTATTTCTTATTTAATAAATAAAAGAATAGATATTGATTTATTGATTACCATTGATCCTGAAATTGCAGAAAAAAACGAAGTTGCCGGTTATTTCGATTTGACAGAATATGCTAAAAATAATCATATTCAAACATATAGTTGCATTAGCTATTCTTTAAAAAATGAAATTGACTTTAATTATTTAAATCAATATACCTTTGAACTTGGTTTTGTGATAGGATGGCAGAGGTTAATACCTGAATGGTTATTAAGAAAATTTTCCATTGGTGTTTTTGGGATGCATGGGTCAGCAAAAGCTTTGCCATTCGGACGTGGCCGAAGTCCAATGAACTGGTCTTTGATTCAGAATAAAAGTTTATTTATTACGAATTTATTTAAGTACAATCCAGGGATTGATGATGGTGATATTTTAGATACCCAAATATTTGATCTTAACTCATTCGATGATGCTCGAACTGTGCATTATAAAAACACACTATCGTTATTAAAAATTAATCGAAAAAAATGAAATTACGAAATGAACATGAAATTTTTATATCCAACTCACAAATGAATAAAATTCCTGGTATGTTCTTTCGAAATATCGGAGCCAGCTATACAACCGTTGAATGCGGATGAAAAATCCAATGCAGTAAATTATTTGATAGGTTATTATGGGATCAAAACCGAAGTGACAACTGCAAACCGGATTAATTTTTAAAATAAATCAAACCCGGCATTTCTATTTGTTATTAAACAGGTTCATGGTTTTTTCGGTTCCTACATTTACAAAACTTAAAATGGCATTGTTGCAGAGAAGAATACGGTCTTTAAGAATTTTTTCCTCTTCTTCGTTCCATTCGCCCAACACATAGTTAACCTGTTTACCCTGGTCAAAATTATTACCAATACCAAATCTTAGCCTTGGATAATTTTGATGACCAAGCATTTCAATTATACTCAATAATCCGTTATGACCACCATCGCTGCCTGAAGGGCGAATACGTATTTTACCAAGTGGAAGGGCCAGGTCATCAACTATGACGAGCAGGTTTTCGGTTTGTATTTTTTCTTTGTTTAACCAATAGCGAACGGCATTTCCGCTAAGGTTCATGTATGTGGAAGGTTTTAAAAATGTGAGAATATGCGATTTGTGCTTGAATTGGGCGACATCTCCGTACCGTCGCGATTCAAACCCAAATCCGGAGGCTGCAGCAAATGCATCCAGAATTTTGAATCCTATATTGTGCCTGGTATTCTGGTATTTATCTCCAATATTTCCCAGGCCTGTAATAAGATATTTCAAAGGCTCTATGAAAATAGAAGAGGGTTTCCCATTTTCCGGGAAATCCCCTTATAATGTAATTATTCTGTTTTAGCTTCGGCCTCAGGTGCAGCAGCAGCGGCTTCTTCAATAACCATGCCTTTGGCGGCGAGACGCGAAGAAATAACACCAACAACAAGTGTAGGTTTGGGATCAAGAAGTTCGAGTTTTTCAAAATTCAAATCCCTAACGTTCAATGATTGGCCAATATTCAGGTTTGTGATGTTTATTTCGAGAACATCCGGCATATCCGAAACCAATCCTTTAACTTTCAATGTACGTTTACGCTGACGTAACTTACCACCAGCCCTTACACCAACCGAATTTCCAACAATTTCAATCGGAATATCAACAATACTAGGTTTATCATCAAATACTTCAATGAAATCAATATGTAAAATCTTATCGGTTACCGGATGAAACTGAATTTCTTTTACTACAGCCTGATGGCTTTTATCGTCAATGCTGAATTTCACCAGATGAACATGGTGTGTATAAATAAGATTTTTAAAGCTGTTTTCGTGAGCGTAAAAATGAATGTTTTCTTCACCTCCGTACATTACGCATGGAATATTTCCTTCGGAGCGTAATTTTCTGGCTTTCTTTTTTCCTGAATCTGTCCTTTTAGAGGCACTTATTTCAATAGTCTTCATATATATTTATTTAAACAATTAATTACTGTGCTACTTGGAACTGCAATGCAGAGAATTGGTATTCCCCATCACACCATTGTTTAACTCAATTTAATAATACTTCTTTTCTTAAAAAGTTGGCAAATATAGCAATTAAACGATAAAATTCGAACTTATCGATTTATATTTATATACTTTATTGATTACATCAGCAAAAAGATCGGCAATGGAAATGACTTTAATCTTATCGCTGTAATTTTTCAGAGGTATTGAATCGGTCACCACAATTTCATCAATAGCCGATTTATCAATGCGTTCGTATGCCGGACCCGATAATACCGGATGAGTTACCGCAACCCGTATGCTTTTCGCTCCCATATCCGACATAAGATTGGCAGCCAGGCAAATTGTTCCGGCTGTATCGATCATATCATCCACTATAATTACATTCTTATCTTTTACATCACCGATAACCTTAATTTCTTCAACTACATTGGCCTGCTTGCGCAATTTATAGCAAATTACCATTTCAGCCTGAAGAAAACGGGCATAGGCATTTGCCCTTTTGGTACCCCCCATATCGGGAGCAGCAACAACCAGGTTGTCGAGACCCAGGTTTTTGAAATAAGGTACAAACAATGCCGATGCATAAAGGTGATCGACAGGGACATTGAAGAAACCCTGAATCTGATCGGCGTGTAAATCCATGGTCATAACCCTGTCAACTCCGGCTGCTGTAAGCAAATCGGCTACCAGTTTAGCGCCGATTGAACAACGTGGTTTGTCTTTTCTGTCCTGTCGTGCTAATCCAAGGTA
>JAAUTT010000622.1 GCA_012031335.1 Bacteroidales bacterium
ATATTTTGGAGTTTCAATTCCTGATCCCATAAAACCGGGATCGGAATAGCCCATATCGTCTGCCATAATCAAAATTATGTTAGGCTTTTTTACTGGTTTTTGCTTTGTATCAGCAGGAGAAACGCCATTAACCGATAAACATATCACACTTAGGCCTGATATGGTTGATAATGAAAGTCCTTTTGGTTTCATACTATTTTTCCAGTTGATTTTCAACTTGTACTATTGTCGATTGGTGTTTCACCAGGATCTCTTTAATTTCAGCAATTACCTGGGGATGGTTATCAGCAATATTGAATTTTTCTGCAGGATCGAGATTTAAATTATAAAGCAAAGGCTTATTATGTAATGTTTTAGGTTCATTGCCATATTCGGGCTGGGTAATAAAATGAGCTTTAAAAGCTCCTTTACGGACAGCGTACACTTCCGTGTCCCGATAATAAAAAAACATATCGCGGCCCGATTTACCATCACCCAGTAGCACAGGCGATAAATTATAGCCATCGTATATTCGGTTTTCAGGAAGCTTAATGTTTGCAAGATCACAAAACGTGGGCAAAAGATCCAAAGTTGATCCAATGTCCATCACTATCTTTGGTTTTATCCTTCCCGGGCACCAAAAAATAGCGGGTTCGCGCATGCCTCCTTCATATGTACCACCTTTACCGCCTCTTAAAAGTCCGGCACTTCCTCCCTGCTCGTCAAATATTAACCAGGGACCATTATCGGAGGTAAAAATAACAATGGTGTTTTTATCCAGTTTTTTTCTTTTTAAGGCTGCTAACACTTCACCAACGCTCCAGTCGAGTTCCTCAATTACATCTCCGTAAATACCTCTCAGACTCTGGTTTTCAAACTCAGGCGACCTAAATAAAGGCACGTGAGGCATTGAATGTGCCAGGTAAATAAAAAAGGGCTTTTTGGAGTTATTTTCTATGAACTGAATGGCTTCCTGTGTATACCTTTTTGTAATAGTCGCTTGATTGGCAGGCCTTTCTATAATCTCTGCATTTCGCATCAACGGCACATTAAAATAATCTATTTTAGGCTGTATGCATGCTTGTTTATAATCAGTATCTCCAATTCGATCCATATCGTTGCTGTATGGAATTCCGAAATAATAATCGAATCCATGTGCGTTGGGCGAATATTGAGGCAAATGCCCCAGATGCCATTTACCAATGCATGCGGTTGCATATCCGGCACCTTTTAACGCAGAGGCAATTGTAATCTCACTCGAAGGAAGTCCACCTTTGGAATTTGGGAACAAAACCCTTTTTTTTTTCACTGCACATACCTGATCGAACAGGAAGACGACCGGTAAGCAGTGCAGCACGGCTCGGGGTGCTCACAGGCGCAGCAGCGTAAAAACTGGTCCATTTTTGACCTTCAAAGGCCATTCGGTCGAGATTGGGAGTTTTTATGGTTGGATGGCCGTTTATTCCCATATCTCCATAACCCATGTCGTCGGCAAAATGATGATGAAGTTCAGGTTTGCTTTTTCAGGTTTGGAAGCTGCTTCTGAAGTTTGTAAGCCTGTGATAACTGAGCATAAAAATCCGGTAAAGGCTAATGGTGAGGCTTTGAGTGGAATCATATGTTTTTGCTTTAGGTTTGCGTTATTATTGTAATTGGAGGTAACCATATTCAAAAAGAACTATTTTGTGATAGGAATTGCAATTTCCACTTCTTTATGGATTTTGCTAAAAAGTCTGAATTTCGAATATAGTTTTTCCAGTTTCAAATGCCCCACATTTTATTGGGTTCAGGGCCGAGTTCTATTTCAAGTGTGCCACCTTTGACAAAATCCAGATGTGTAAACCTGAAATCATTAATTTCTTTTCCGTTTAATTTGGCCGATTGGATATAAATATTTCCGGGTATATTGTTGCGGGTAACAATTATAAACTGCTTTCCGGGATAATATCTATTGTCGAGGGCAATGGTAATCTTATCGAAAATGGGACTTGTGATTTCATATTTCGGAGTTACCGAAGCGCCTCCCTCCACATCGAAAATTCCCATGGCCATAAGCACTCCCAAAGCACCAAATTGGCCCTGGTCTTCATCTCCGTTATATCCTCCATAAGGTGTGATATCGCTGAAAATCTCATCTTTTATTTTCCTTACCCAGTGTTGTGTGAGCCAGGGGGCGCCTGCGTGACTAAACAGATGTGCCATGTGGAGCGAAGGCTGATTTTCATAATCGACCCAGCTTTCGGAATGTTTGCCATGGGGAGTGATATATTTGTTGGGCGTTGCCAGTTCAAACTGTTTGCTGAGTTTTTCAATAAAAGCTTCCTTACCTCCAATTATTTGAATGAGATCGGGAATATTTTGAGGAACATAGTATGTGTACGTTGCCGAGTTACCTTCAACAAAGCCTCGGGCGTTAAACCCAATAGTAACCGGAGCGAAATCTTTCATCCAGGAACCGTCCTGTTCCCGGGGCCGCATCCATCGGGTTGTAGTATCGAAAACATTGCGGTAACTGAATGAGCGTTTGTAATATTTTTCATAGTCGGATGTTTTTCCGAGTCCTTTTGCAAATTGAGCCATACACCAGTCCTGATAGGCAAAGTATAGCGTAAGTGCACATCCCTCGCGGTGCCATCCTTTACCATCGATGCCTTCGGGTACGTAACCCCTTTCGACATAATTTTTCATATAAGGGTGAGCTTCAACCTCGTATCCGGCATGGTCGCGAATTCCGCCAGGTTCGGAGTTTTTGAGCGAACCCTCGTAGGCTTTTGTTATGTCGAAATTTCGGATGCCTTTGTGGTATGCCGCAGCAATCAGGGGAATAGCCTGGTCACCTACCATCACAAAAGTGTAATTACCACCACTCGGCCCACGAGCAATTAAGCCGCCATTGCTGTAATAGTCAACAAGAGTGTTCACAAAATCGTTCATCACCTTGGGGTAGGCCATGGACCATAAAATATTGAGGTTCCATTCGGCACCCCAGAAAGCATCGGTGTTATGGTGGTTGTATAATGGTTTTCCATTTTTGTCAGGCGGAATTTGCCTGATTACTGGTTTAGCCCCGATATTATCGACATATTTTCCGTTAATATCGCTGAAAATATGTCGTCCGAGCAAAGCATGCCATAAATCGGTATAAAACTTAACTTGTTGGGCATGTGTCCCGCCTTCTACCTTAATTTTACCCAATTCATGGTCCCATTCCAATGCCGATTCTTTTACAACACGTTCGAAATCCCAGTGCGGTAATTCGCTTTCGAGGTTTAACCGTGCTTGTTCCTGGCTAACATACGAAATGGCAACTTTTAGCAGCACGGGTTTCGCAGAGGGTGCGAATTTAACATAACCGCCGCTCGCCTTGCCCGAAATGGCTTTCATTCCCATCACCAGGTCGCGGACAGATTTATTACCGGTTTTTTTCCAACCTCCAAAACTTTCAAAATCCTGGTTAAACTGAGCCACAAAATAAACCGTGCATGGTTTTTTGCGCCTCACAGTTGGCGACATTACAGCATATCCGGTAAGTTCACTGCCATTCACAACCCGGATAAAGGCCGAATCCATGGTTCCTTGTCCCAGTTCAGCGCCAATGTCGAAAAGAATATTTCCGTTTTTTCCCGCCGGAAAGTATACCGGTGAAAACCAACCCTGCTTGTCGATGTCAGCTCGGCAGTTATGCCATAATCGTCGAGAATTACTTTATGATAACCCGCTTTCGCCACTTCTGTAGTATGCGAGAACCGCGATTTAACTGCTTCGAAACCCAGATGTCCTTTTATGGGCCCTGTGGTAGGCATTACCGGAATACCGGAAATTTCCCAGCAATGGATATGACTAAAACAGCGAATACTGGTGGTATCGTAAAGGTAACCAGAATTCCAGCTTCCTTTGGTCCAGGTATCGGGGCTCAGACTTACCATTCCAAAAGGACGGCACGCCGACGAAAAATAGAACCACCGGGATTTATGAGAATCAACCAGTGGGTTGACCAATTCTGATGGGGGTGTAACGGATTGACCAAACGCTAAACCGAAGGTTGACAAAACAGTAATATAAAAAAGAATTTTTTATCAGGCAGTTGTTT
>JAAUTT010000623.1 GCA_012031335.1 Bacteroidales bacterium
ATGCCTGCCAAATTTGTAATCAAACATATAAAAGTGACAACTTTCCTATAGGTGGAAACCGTTTATCAGGCCCAGCCATTGAAAGTACCACCACAGACGGAGATATCGATTTACTTGCAGGTTCAATTTCGCCAGATCCTTTGGCAATTACATCAAATTACACACTTCAGCGCTTCCTTCAAGAACACAAAAAAGAAAAACCATTTCTCATCAATCCTTATTTTGATGATCCTGAGAAATATTTTGCATACGAAGCAGATGATATTCTGAAGGAAGTGAAAGTTGTACCGGCGAAACCTGCTACTGCATTGCACGTGAAAGCTGCCGAAGACTTCTATGGCATAAATCGTATTGAACTTAAAAATATTCGATATAAAGTATTTCGTTCTTTCAGGATTATAAAAAAGTCTATCAATTTCATTGATGACCCTGAAATGAAAGAAGAAATATTGGCGCAAATCCGTGATATGCTTTCAGATGATTCTCTTTTCGCCGGAATGAACCGATTCTTTAATGCCAGATTGTAAATCTGATAATTCAATTTCTTTCAAAATCTTTTCAGAATTAATTGATTTATCCCTGGAACCATTTAAAAATTAACCTTTCAAAATTGGATTAGTATTTTAGATTTTGGGGGGCATGGTAAGAATGAAATAGCGTGTAATTAAATTAATGCTTTTTACCTTAAAACCAGAAACAGGAATTAATCTGGAACTCTTCAGTAAAATACTTTAATAAAAATTGTATTTACATTCACCCGGTTTCCGATAGTTTTTAGAAGCATGCCGGGTGGTACCCTCCTCTTCAACACATATTTATTATCATTAGTTTTTCTATTCTTTGAAATTCCGGTTAATTATTGGGAATTTTCTTTTTTCATTAATATTCCATATTCCGAATTGAATTCCTTTTGTGTTTTTACTCCTATTATATATCCCTATTTGTAACCCATACATTTCTTTAAAACCATAATTTACTGGACCTATTTGCAAAAAATGTTAGGAAAACAACGTTTAATCGAAATATTCTAAATCGAAGCTCTTTGTTAATGAAACATAGTATCGGCTAAAAGAAACTCGGGCTTTCTTAAAATGCTTTTTTGAAGGGGGAAGGGATATAAAATAACGATTTCCTGGAATTCCTTTGAGCACATTTGTTTAATCAACCTGTTCCGTTTTGATTTAAGCAAGGTTGAATCTTTTAATATTTGACCATGCACAAACATAGAATCCAGATGCTCCTTAAACGGGAAAAATGAATTATTACTGTTTACTAAAGAAATTATGACGGGTTTCTTATCCGAATGAATAATAAATTTAACAAATGGACGCCCGTCGATTTTATCCGGCAAAAAAGTATCCTGCCTAACGGAAGAAAAATGATTCGTAAATTCAGAAAATCTCCTTTTATCTAGTTCAAAATATTTAAATCTATTTCTCCCGCTGTTTTTATAAATATCTGCTTCCATTGAGCATAGACTATTTTTTTCAATTATCGCATACGAATTTACGCATAGCCGAACAGAATCATATTGACTCACATAAAAATACTCAATCATTTCCACCTGAACATTCGATTCATCCTTATTTGAACAGGATAAATGGGACAAAGCCAAAAAGAATACAGAAAGTAAAAATCTCATCAAAGAAAATATCACACAATTTCAACAAATATAAATGTAAATTCTTGGCTACCTTTGCTTTTGACGTATTTTTCAGATTTCCTCATAAGTTCCCCGAAACCAAATGCTCGAGGACAGGGTAGGAAACCTGCTTTTTACAATTGCCCAAGAGCGCTACGAGCACCTGCAGAAACACCCAATGCTTTTAAGTTAAAGAATCTACGATGCTAATGAAATATTATATAAGAGATTTACAGTCATCAGTCGACAGACATCAGACCATAGCCAACAGCCAACAAACGACTGCCAGATCATATTTTAATAGGTCAGGGTTATTTGTAAAAGCTATGTGTGTGTGGTTTGGCTGTGGACCGTTGACTGCGGTTTGTCGACCAGATATTATGCTTATTAACTAAATGTCTGCTTCAAAAAGTTATTTGATGTAACAGTTGTTAAGAAAAACGAAGCCTTATTGCCTCATATGCAAGAGAGAAGAAGTTTCGAACAAAACAAAACCCAAAGACGTCTGTTTAATTATAGTTCTGTAAGCATTTGTTAAATAGCTTCTTATTAGGCTTGTTATCTTATTTGGAAAATTTGCATGAAATCAATGAACTATATAAATCCATCAGTAAAAAGTCCAGAGCAGGTAAAATCAGTTCCTTTTTCCATATTTCTTGAGAATTTCAGAGCTAAACTGAAACAGGTTTTTTATGTTTTGGGGGATATTGATAAAATGAGTACCCAAAGACGTCTTCCTCCTCAGGCTATGAGTGAAATCATGTCGTGTTATCCGCTTTCGGTAAGTATACCCAAAAAGTATGGCGGGAGAGGTGGATATGTACATGAGAATTTATCAATATTATCAGCAGCATCGTACGAATCGCTCGGACTATCCTTAACACTTGGAATCAACAGTTCTCTATTTCTACAACCTGTTGCTAAATATGGCCAGGAGAGTGTCAAAGCCGAAATTTTTACCAGGTTCCTTCAAAAAAGTAATATGGGAGGATTGATGATTACCGAACCAAACTTTGGAAGTGATGCCCTGAGCATGCAAACATATTTTGTGAATCATAACGGACGGTATCTTATAAAAGGCAAAAAACATTGGGCTGGGTTAACAGGTCTGGCAGATTATTGGCTAATAGCTGCCCGCGAGCGCTCTGCAGAAGGAATGTTACGTCGTGATATCGGCTTTTTTATATGTGATGCAAACGAACCTGGTCAAGAGATCTTGGTTGAAGAATATTTTGAAAATCTTGGGCTTTATATGATTCCTTATGGACGGAACCACATTGATGTGTCGGTTCCGGAGAACCAACGACTTCAGCCTCAATCAACAGGTTTACATATGATGATTGACATGTTACACCGAAGCCGGTTCATATTTCCAGGTATAGGTTTAGGGTTTATTAAGCGGATGCTCGATGAGGCAATCGCCCATACAAAACACAGGATAGTTGGAGGTAAAAGTTTGAGCAGTTACGATCAGGTTCAATATCGGTTAAATCGTCTGCAGGCAAGTTTTACCATTTGCTCTGCTTTTTGTTTCAGGAGCAATGAAATTGGAGATATAAACAACGATTTAGCCAGTTACGATATAGAAGCCAATGTAATTAAAAGCGTAACTTCCGATATGATGCAGGAAGCGTCTCAGTCGTTGTTGCAGCTGGCTGGAGCCGAAGGTTTTAAATTAACCCATATTGCCGGGAGGTCGGTGGTTGATAGCCGTCCTTTTCAAATATTTGAAGGTTCAAACGATATATTGTATGCGCAAATATCAGAAGCAATGATAAAACTATTGAGAAAGACAAAAGAACTTAACTTTTACAGATTTTTGAATTCCTTATATTTAACCGATTGGGCTACGGAGAATTTGAAAGAACTTCTCAATTTCGAGATCTATTTAAAATTGTCGCAGCGAAAAATGGTAGAACTGGGGATTGTGATCAGCCGCATTGTATCCATGAATTATGTGATTAAGCTTGGGAACCAGGGTTTCAGAACAGATTTGATTACCAATACAATTGCAGTACTTAAAAAGGATATCGCAATGGCTTTGAGTAATTTTTCTTATCATAATTCCTCGGTAGTAGTGGAAGATTATGAAGAAAATTCCTCATGGTTCAGCCTTGTAAAAAATTAGTCAGGTTTCATTAAAATTTTAAAGCCTTCAGAATATATACATCCACGATTTATATTACTCCACCAAAGGAAAATGGATTTCAGCCATTAACTGATTTTTTGTTTGTTGTAAACGTAATGAAATAAATTGGATGAAATCTCTTACCTATATTTTGTCTCACAAAATCCACTGTTTTCAAAACTTTTGCCATAATTGCAAATTTCTGGAAATGTATCATCACTTTAATATCTCCGATCCAATAAAGGCCTTTTTGCTGAAATCCACTAACACATTGCACCAGCTCTTTCCCATTATAAA
>JAAUTT010000624.1 GCA_012031335.1 Bacteroidales bacterium
CTGTCCATATCCATAATGAACTTAAGGAAATAAGAGAATATCGCAGTTTAATAATTATCAAAACTTCTTTCTAGTTTTAGGTTCCTCTTTTTATAGCCCAACAAGGATAGGAATGATTGAATTAATTGATTTTATTCTTGAAAATAAAATAACCGACAAATTTGTAATTGCAGGGTACCAAACAGAAGAAATACTTCAACTATACAAAAATATTCCTGTTAATATTGAAATTAAAGGGGCTATATCGAATAAGGAATTGGTAGATTTATATAAAAACTGTAAAGCCATATTAATAAATCAAAGAGCCTCGTCTGGAGCTTTAACAAAATTAATTGAACTGCAAATTGCAGGTGTACCAATGATTGTTAATGATTTAAGCTTAAGAAGTTATTCCATAAATTCAGGGTGTAAGTCCTTTCATAACCATCTTGAGCTGATTTCTATATTAGAACATTTTGTACCTGAAGTTCCTGAGTATCCTAATAGCATTGAAGTATCGGAAAAAAGTGTGACAAAAAAAATTACGGAACTATTAAACAAAGAACATTAAGTTGAACATTAATATGGCAAATACAATTTTGAAAAACACTTTGAAAAAATTTTTACCGAAAAGATTTTCAAGTTATTTATATAAAATAAATAAAAGTTTAACTTTAAGAAGTCCTGAAAATTATTGTATTTTATGTAATTCCAAATTTTCATCATTTTTACCATCAGAACCCTATTATACTGAAATGTGGGGTAAATATCAGTTTATTCATTCCGTATTTTGTTTTGAAACTTATAACTTCCTGAAACACCATTGTCCTAAATGCTATAGTTCGGACCGTAACAGGTTATATGCACTATATTTTAAACAACTTTTTTACACAAAATCAAGTGATGATATTTGCTTTTTAGATATTGCACCCGATAAAATGTTGGCCAAATGGATTAGAGAAAACTCTAAAGTCCAGTATCGATCTGTAGATTTATATCGGACCGATGTTGATGATAATGCTGATATAACTGATCTAAATATTTATAAAGATGAGCAGTTTGACATAATACTTTGTTCACATGTATTGGAACATATAGAAAATGACATAAAAGCTATTTCTGAGTTGTATCGAATATTAAAAACAGGAGGAATAGCAATTATGATGGTACCTATTATGTTAACATTATCTGAAGACTTAGAGAATCCCAATTGGGTATCAGATGCCGATAGATGGAAGTATTATGGTCAAAATGATCACGTGCGTATGTATTCTAAATCTGGTTTTATCCGGAAACTTGAACAAGCAGGTTTTACAGTAAGACAGTTAGGTATAGAATATTTTGAAATTGATACTTCAAAAAGAATGGAATCAGTGATAACTCAATACTATATTGTGTTTCTAAATAATTTGATAAAAAAATTATGTGCGGAATTTGTGGAATAGTAAGTAATAATTCAGCTCAATATAATCAGAATATCTTATCTATGGTTAAGTCTATTCACCATAGAGGACCCGATGGAAATGGTATTTTGCAATTTAACAATGCGCTCCTGGGACATACACGTTTAAGTATTGTCGATATCGAAGGTGGGGTGCAACCTATGTCCAATTCAGAAAATACTATCGCCATAACTTTTAACGGTGAAATATACGGATACAAGGATATTAAAAAAAACTGGATTATAATTTTAACACAAAATCCGATACTGAAGTTATCCTGGCATTATATGAAAAATATGGCACAAATATGATGCAACATTTGCCAGGCATGTTTTCTTTCGCATTATGGGATGAAAAGAACAAATTATTATTTTGTGCTCGCGACAGGTTTGGTGAAAAACCATTCTTTTATTCCATAAATAATAAAAGCGAATTTGTTTTTGGTTCTGAAATTAAGGCTTTACTGGCTTCCAGGATTGTTAAATCCAAATTATCATTACAATCGATTACTCAATATCTTCAATTAGGATATACAGGCCCGATAATGACTATATATGAAAATATAAAATCGTTGCCTCCTGCTCATTATCTGATATTTAGAGATGGTAACATCACTATTTCAAGGTATTGGTCTTTCCCCAAATTAAATAATTCGTTAAGTTACACTGATGCGAAAGAATTATTTTACCAAAAACTTGACATTGCTGTTAAAAACCAACTGATAGCTGACGTTGAGGTAGGTTCCTTTTTAAGTGGGGGTATCGATTCCAGTTCAATAGTTTCAATTGCATCAAAATATAGTCCGTCAATAAAAACGTATAGTTTCGGATTTCAAAAAGAATTCAACGAGCTGCCACTGGCTGCTGAAACAGCTCAAATGTATAAAACATCACATCATGAAATGGAAGAATTAAATGCAGATATTAACAGCATCATCCTCAAATTACCTGATATTTATGATGAACCTTTCGCTGATTCTTCTGCAATCCCAACTTTTTTAATCTGTTAAAAAAGCACATGAATACAATAAAGTAGTTTTGGGAGGTGAAGGAGGTGATGAACTTTTAGGAGGTTACACCTGGTTATATAATAATTTAGTATTAATGAATCAACTTAAAAATGTTTCATTCATTAATCAATCAGTAATTCAATTATTTGCGGCCTTTGAAAAAGGCTTATCAATTACCGGGATAGCCAATTTTCAGAACTGGAGAAAAAAAGATTTTTAATTAATTCAAATAAAGAGTATCCAACATTATTAGATAAATTTATTAGTACGGGTTATCCATATACAAAAAAGGACATTGAAAGTCTTAACCTTCCTGATTTTATTATACCAGTTCCCAATCAACACTCGGAAGAAAACGAAATAAATGCAGTTTTCCAGTATGTAATTGAAAATTATATGGCTGGACAAATTTTAGTAAAAACCGACAGGGCTGCTATGGCTAACAGCCTGGAATTAAGATCTCCATTGTTGGATGTTGATTTTGCAGAATTTTGTTTAAGTATGCCTCCACATTTTAAAATTGACACCCATAAATCAAAAATAATTTTCCGGGATGTAATGAAAGACTTTTTACCTTCAAAAGTTATAAATAAAAGTAAGCAAGGATTTGGAGCACCCGGCAATTGGGAAAACACGCCCTCAGTTTTAGAACTGAAACAGGAATATTTAAGTAATAAATCAAAAAATATATGGAATCACCTTCCCTATGATTTTACAACAAAAATGATAGAAAAAAAGGGTAATTTTTGGGAATTTTTAGTTTTATCAGTTTGGTTTGAGAAAAATTACACTAATTGTTAATTTTTTAATATGAATCCTTTATTTGATGATATTTTTCACACGAAAATTAAACCTGTTGAGAATAAATTTTTATGGTCCGTTATAATTCCTACCCGAAATTGTGCTAACTTTTTAAAAACTACTATTCAATCCATTTTGTGTCAATACCCTGGT
This sequence comes from Bacteroidales bacterium, assembly GCA_012031335.1. The sequence goes on from JAAUTT010000624.1 coordinate 3,385, forward strand.
TCAGAGAAAATGGAAATAATAGTAGTAGATGATTGTTCGGATAAAGATAATCCACAAGAAATAGTTGATACATTTGGCGAAGGGAAAGTAAAATTCATAAAACAGGAAACGAATGTGGGAAAATCAATCAATTACGGGACAGGGTTAAATCTATCATCAGGCAAGTATATTCATATTTTACATGGGGACGATTTGGTACTTCCAGGATTTTATTCAGAAATGGAATATCTTTTTTCAAGTTATCCAACAATTGGAGCTGCTTTTTGTCAAACAAATTATATAAATGAAAAGGGTGAAATTAAAGGTAAAACGGGAATAGAGATTCCTGAGACGGGAATATTAGACGATTTTTTGAATAAAATTGTATTTTGAAAGTTTCGATAACGACCTGACTGAACTCATTAGATCTAGCTGTTTCCTTTTCAAATCAACAACAACTGCAAACAGGCACACAAATCAACTTGCATCTGCGCACAAAAACTGTCAAAAAGGTTGTTTTCGAAGAAAAAACTGTTTTTGTGTCACAATTGTATGCACGGACACAAACGTTCAACCAAATTAAAGACGTAATTCTCGAGTTCAGTTTGGAAAATACTGTAAAGTCTATTTGTTTTGTAACCAGGTTCAAAAAAGTATCCTCGTATATTGACGCAAATTCTAAATAACAAACGAAACACAAGA
>JAAUTT010000625.1 GCA_012031335.1 Bacteroidales bacterium
ATGAAGATTATATGAAAACCCGCAGAAAAATAGTAAAACTATTTGTTGATCCCAACAACAAGCTATCGACATACAAAACATTTGGTTAATAAAGGCATTCTGGATATAAAAGATACTCTTGTTCACCAGGTTGAAGTTATTGCTGCTGATGCATATGGTAATCAATCCAGTTTAAGTTTCAGAATTAAATATCAGGAATATGACAATCCTCCTGAATTGAATGCGGACTCCTGTTTCAGATATTTTTCTTTTCTCAAGGAAAATTCATTTTCGACCGACAGCTTTAGATTAACAATTCCACTCAATGCTCTTTACAAGGATTTGTGTTTAAAGTTTACACAGAAACCGCAAAGGACAGGGTATTCGTCCAAAATATATCAGGTAGGCGACTCATATGTTCCTGTTCAATACCCCTTCGAGATAAGTATAAAACCCAATTTGCCCCCGACTCTTCTGGAAAAGGCACTTATAGTGCGACTGGACAATAATAATCCAAACAGTATTGGAGGAACAATTGAAAATGGATTTATAAAAGGTCGTACCTATATTATGGGAAACTTTACCGTAACAATAGACACAACTCCCCCCCGAATTCTTCCCTTCGGAAGTTTCAGTACATATTACCAGCGTATTAAAAAAACCTATATTGCCTTTAAAATAACTGATAACCTTGCAGGTATAAGAGACTACAATGGTTATATCGATGGCAAGTGGGCTTTGTTTGAATTTGATGCGAAAAAAACCTTATGATTCATCAGCTGGATCACAGCAGATTTCAGTATTCCAATCAGACAAGCATCCGCATTGTTGTTAGTGATACCAGAAACAACATTGCAACTTTTGAGACACGCTATAAACCCGGACAATAAAAATGACTGAAAGTACATCCGATACAAAAACATTCAATGTTATGGGTATCATGTCGGGAACTTCGCTCGATGGGGTTGATATTGCCCAATGCTGCTTTTTTTCAGACAAATCGGATTACTGGAATTTCCAGCTTGAAAAGGCATATACCTATAGTTACGATACGAGCTGGAAGGAGCGATTAATTGAAGCGGAAAGATATTCGGGTCTGGATCTAATCAAATTGCACAAAGAATATGGAACTTTTTTGGGGAGCCTTGTTAATGAATTTTTAAAAAACACCCCATCGCTTCCTGAATTTATTGCCTCTCACGGCCATACCATTTTTCATCAGCCCGAAAACAGATTAACATTTCAATTAGGCGATGGCGCTTATATAGCTGCAGAAACCGGAATTACTACCATATCAGATTTCAGAAACCTGGATGTTGCCTTGGGAGGACAAGGAGCACCACTTGTTCCGATTGGTGATAAATTTCTGTTTGGAAAGTATAGTCAATGTCTTAACCTGGGTGGTTTTGCAAATATATCCTACGATCATGGCAACCATAGAATTGCCTACGACATTTGTCCTGTAAATATTGTATTGAATTACCTAACCTCCAGGTATTTTCATGCAGGGTTTGATAAAGAGGGCCATCTTGGACAATCAGGTATAATTAACAAACCCTTGCTTACAACTTTGAACCAACTTCCCTTTTACAAACAATATCCGCCTAAATCGCTGGGTAAAGAATGGGTTACAGAGAATTTCTTACCCCTGACTGAAAATAATAACATTGCTGCAAAAGATATATTACGTACTGTATACGAACATATTGCCCATCAATTATCCTCCGAAATAAATGCAATACCGGGAGATGAGGTACTTGTAACCGGAGGTGGTACATTTAATAAATTTCTTATTCAGCTTATTAAAGAAAACACCAACAAGAAACTAATTATCCCTCAAAAAGATACAATCGATTTCAAGGAAGCCATTATTTTTGCTTTTTTGGGTGTTTTAAGAATGTTAAATAAGACGAATTGTCTTTCGACGGTTACAGGAGCCTCCAGGGACAATGTGGGTGGAATCATTCATCTAATTAAATAAAGTGGTTATAACTTTTCGCATCGGGTTTGATTTGCTATAAAATCTTTCCCTATTTTTATATCCCGAATTAAATCAACTTTTATGAAAATCCTTACAACCGCATTTCTTTTACTTTCTGCCATAACTTTTGGACAAACCAGCAAAACAGAAGGAGATACAATTTTTAACCAGACTGACAAACAAGGATTTAAACAAGGTTTCTGGAAGGGCTACTACGAAAATAAAAAAATAAAATATACAGGTTATTTCAAAGACAATAAACCAGTTGGCGTATTCAAACGTTATTACGACGATGGAATAATAAAGGCTATCATGGTTTATGATCAAACAAGCATTAAAACCTATGCAACACTTTATTATCAGAACGGATCAAAAGCTGCTGAAGGAAATTACATAGGTAACTTGAAAGATAGTACCTGGAATTATTATAGCTTTTACGACAAAAGCCTTTCGAACAGGGAAAATTATGTAAAAGGTAAAAAAGAAGGGCTATCTATAAGTTATTATCCTTCAGGTAAAGTTTCACAGGAACTGCAATTTAATAACGATATGAAACATGGTATCTGGAAACAATACTATGAATCAGGATCACTTAAACTTTCAGCAACTTATGTTGCAGGAAAAAGGTCGGGCGAATTTCTGGTGAATTACCCCGATGATAAACCTGAATGGAAGGGTTATTACCTGGAAGATATGAAGGATGGTGTTTGGATGCATTACAATCCCGATGGGAGTTTTGATTCACAGATTGAATTTGTAAAAGGAATTGCCAGGAATGCTGAAGAACTGGATAAAAAAGAACAGGAAGTGCTAAAAATTAATCGAAAAGAAAAAAGGCACCATTCCTGAACCTGAGGAAAATAGCTTTATCCCCGGATCGGGAATGTAAATTATTAATTATGAAACTCCCCGGTTTTTTCTTCCTCACAATTATACTACTGATCCCATTAAAACTCCGGGGACAAATTCAGGAAACTGGTCCTGATAGCTATATTATTTTTCTGACAGATAAAAGACAAACAAATATAGTCTTTCAAAACCCGGGAATTTTCTTACCGATAAATCTATTTCGAGGCGGAACAGACAAAACATTCCCTTAGACTCGACTGACTTACCTGTCAGTCACCAATACATCGACAGCATAAAAAAAACCGGCGTTACAATTCATCAGATGTCGCGGTGGTTAAATACTGTAACGGTTAAAATCCAGGATACAGCCCTGCTCCAAAAACTGGATAATTTTTCATTTGTTAAGAAAACAATAAAATCACAACCCATAAGAATTGTATTGAACCAAACGGAGGATTCGCAAAACCCATATAGTCAGATATACGACAGCGCACATTATGGTGCATCATACCGACAAATTCATATGCACTATGGAGAATTCCTTCATAATCGGGAACTCAGAGGTGAAAATATGTTGATTTCAGTTATCGATGCAGGATTCAACAATTATCAAACTATGAGCAGTTTTAACAATTTACTCAGCGAAAACCGGATACTAGCTGTTAGGGATTTTGTAAATCATGATGGAGAAGTTAATTCCGATCATTCACATGGTTCGCAGGTCCTGTCAATCATTGCAGGAAAATTAGAAGGGTAAAATTTATGGGTACTGCACCCAAAGCTAAATTTTCTGTTGTTGCGCTCCGAAGATGGTACCTTTGACCAGCAGGGATTTCAAAATGAATATCTGGTTGAAGAAGATAACTGGATTGCTGCAGCTGAATATGCCGATAGTCTGGGTACAGATATAATCAATACTTCCCTTGGGTATTCAACATTTAATAACCCCGATCAGAACCATACTTATCAGGATATGAACGGTATATCTGCACGAATTTCCAAAGCAGCAGAAATGGCTTCAGATAAAGGCATGATAGTAGTAGTAAGCGCCGGTAACGAAGGTAGCAGCAATTGGAGGTACATTTCGGCTCCCGCTGATGCTCATAATATTCTGGCTGTTGGAGCAGTAAATTCAAACCGTTTCAGGGCTGGTTTCAGTTCAACAGGTCCCAGTTTCGATAATCGGGTAAAACCGGATGTAATGGCCATTGGCCAGGGAACTTATTTACAAACTACCAATAGTCAGATTGTT
>JAAUTT010000626.1 GCA_012031335.1 Bacteroidales bacterium
TTTGGGGCTGTTCGGGCACTCTCGAGTATGGTCTGCACAACCACATCTTTATCGGCATCGTTCACTACAATCATCAGCATGGTTTTGGTAAGTTCGTCGTAGGTGATTTCACCCACTTTTAATCCACGCTGTTTACCGCGACCATAAACGGCCATTTTGGTTACGGAAGGAAATCCGGCATCGAATAAGGATTTCATTACTATACTTGCTTTTTCAGGACGTACAATTGCTCTTATGAGTAACATATTTTATTGTTTTAAAGGTGTCTCAATTAGTTCGCTATTCCAAAGTTGATCAAAAGCTCTTCCAGTTCAGGGATAGTTAAGGGATTCGGAATTACAAGATTGCTATTCTTATCTATTTTTGTGGCAAGGGCTCTATATTCATCAGCCTGATTATGTGTTGGTTCAAAATCAATCACTGTTTTGCGGTTGATTTCGGCACGTTGCACCATATTATCTCTGGGTACAAAATGTATCATCTGAGTACCTAACCTTTTGGCAAATTCTTCGATCATGCTTTGTTCGTTGTCCACCTTACGGCTGTTGCAGATAAGTCCGCCCAAACGCACAGTTCCGGTTTGTGCGAATTTTACAATCCCTTTACAAATATTGTTTGCTGCATACATCGCCATCATTTCACCCGAAACCACAATGTAAATTTCTTCTGCTTTTCCATCGCGAATTGGCATAGCAAAACCTCCACAAACCACGTCGCCTAATACATCATAAAATACATAATCGAGATTTTTATCATCATTATAAGCACCTAATTGTTCCAGGAGGTTAATTGAGGTAATGATACCACGACCTGCACATCCAACTCCTGGCTCTGGTCCGCCTGATTCGGTGCAACTTACTTTGCCGAAACCTTCCTTGAGAACATCTTCGAGTTCAACATCTTCACCCTCTTCGCGTAAAGTATCCAGTACTGTTTTCTGTGCAAGACCACCTAATAAAAGACGGGTGGAATCGGCTTTGGGATCGCATCCTACCACCATTACTTTTTTGCCCATTTCTGCCAGGCCGGCTACTGTATTTTGGGTGGTAGTACTTTTTCCGATACCACCTTTTCCATAGATTGCTACTTTTCTCATTTTAATCCTCCATAATAATTTGGTTCAATACAGGTAATGCATCTTTGGTGCCATTAAAAATGAGGAAGATAAAAGAGGACTGTTGATTAATGATAACTATTTGACAACGAACAGGAAAAAAGTTAAATTAATTTTATTTATTAGGGGTATGTTACTTTTTATTGCGTTATTTTACTACACTGATGTATTTATTTAAGGGTAATATTACATTTATGTAGCTTTTTAAATATTATATGTATTTATTAAAGGGGTCATTTCACTTTCTATTTTCAATGAGTTGTAAAATCGAATCGTCGAATTTAGCAACCATCGGTGTAATTTTTTCCTTAAACCATACTTGACCCTTTCAACATACATTCAAAACTCCATGGGAAGGATGTCCTGTAAAAGTGAAAAGAGGTCAAACACAAAAGAAAAGATTACCAGCCACTGTGAAAAGGATTTTCCCACTTATGAATAGTATTAAATAACCCTCGGAAACCTATTCTTCTTCAAATTTTAGCAGAAATCGAAGCCACATGGCTTTTTCCTTAAAAGTAACGGCTTCTTCTTCCGTCTGGCAACGGAAATTCAACATGCTGAGGGCATCTTCAAACTCGGCACGTGTAAACGGATAGCTGTTCTGGCTGAGATATGCTATTACTTCCGAAGAATTATTGCATTTATAAAGGTTTTCCCGAAGGGAAATGGATTGATCGATATCGTTAACCAGGCGAACAACGTTATTTATTGGCATATTGTACTTATTTTTAATTTTAAGCCGAACCGTTTGTGATATAGGAATTTTTGAACCTTTTCGGATCAATTTCATATTTCTTGATACGCAAGCCTAATATACGTTCGGTAATTCCCAATAATTCGGATGCTTTCAAAATATTGCCCTTTGTAGATTGCAAAGTTTCCAGTATCATTTGTTTTTCGACTCTTTCCAGAATGGCTTCGAGCGTACCAATCGATTTGGTTTTTGACGAAGTGGCGGTTTGCAGTGTAGGAGGCAGATTATGGGCACGAATTACACCCTCCGAGCTCAGGATACAGGCTCTTTCGATGCAGTTTTCAAGTTCACGGATGTTTCCCGGCCAATGGTAAACCATGAGCATATCGATAGCTGAGGAAGAAATTTCTTTTGATTTTTTTAATATTATTCTTATTGAATTTAGCGATGAAATGATCCACCAGTCCGGGAATATCGTTGATCCGTTCTCTTAAAGGCGGCACATAAACAGGGAAAACGTTAATCCGGTAAAACAGATCCTCCCGGAATTCGCTTTTTTCGATCAGCTCCTCGAGATTTCGGTTGGTAGCACAAACAATCCGGACATCAATTTTAACGGGTTTAGCGCTACCCAGGCGTTCGAACGACCTCTCCTGCAAAATCCTTAAAAGCTTTACCTGGGTTGATGCCGGCAGGTCACCAATCTCGTCGAGAAAAATTGTTCCACCTTCGGCGGCTTCAAAGCGTCCTTTTCGTAAAAATTAGCCCCGGTAAAGGCCCCTTTTTCATGTCCGAACAATTCGCTCTCAATAAGGCTCTCGGGCAAGGCAGCGCAGTTGACTTTTACAAAGGGCCTGTTTTTTCTCGAACTGTTAAAATGGATGGCATCGGCAATCATCTCCTTCCCTACCCCGCTTTCACCGCGTATCAGCACGGTAGCGTTGGTGGGTGCAACCAGTTCTATTAATTCAAGTACCGCCTGAAGTTTTCCGGAATTCCCAATCAATCCTTTCGGACTTATCCTTTCCTTTAACTGAAAGTGCAATTGCGTATTCTCGTCCTGAAGTTTATTGATCTCCTCCTCTATCTCTTGTTTGGTCCGAACGGCCTGGGCAATCATTGAACCCACTATAACCAGGATTTTGGAATCTTCGGAAAATGAAATATGTTTGTTAAATTGCCTATGAATACTAAGTGATCCAACAATTTCGTTTTCCTCGCGGATGGGAACACATATAAAAGAAGTATGCTCGTCCAGTTGCGACTGCGTTTTATTCAGGAAGTTATCATCTTCCGAAACATTGGGAATAACAACAGAAGTACCTGTTTCAATCACTTTTCCTATTATTCCTTCTCCTACCCTGTAAACGGCCCGTTGTTGCTCTTCATCGGTAAGACCAAAGGACCCGGCAACCGAAATAAGGTTACTTTCGCGATTTAAAATTGTAAGCATTACCTTGCTTGCATTTAAATAATCCGAAAGAAGATGAATAACCGGTTCCAGGTTATTTTTTACATCTTTTTTTAATTTGTTGAGCAGTGAACTTATTTCAAAAAGAAGTTTTAATTCCCGAACACCATAACATTCTCCGCCTGTTTTTTTACATTTTTCAGTCATACCCCTTTTTATTTTCGTGCTTTCAGGTCTTTTTAGATATTAGGAATATATTACCCCTCAAATTTATTATATTAAATTGTATTTTATGGTTTTTTGACTGTGTTTAGTTAATTTTTTAAGTAATTTATACTATTTCTATTTAAAACAGTAATCGTTTTTAATAATTGAGTTTAAATATTATATTGTCTTTTTGGAAACTTATGAAAAAATACAAGATATATATAGGGTTATTGCTACCGGTAATAATTTTTACGGCAGTATTACCTTACCTGGTTGAAAAAGGAAAATTTCTGATTCTGGATAAACCTATAGAATCAAGGGTTTTATTAATTGAAGGATGGCTTAATAAGGAGGCATTGGATCGCCCCCCCTTCAGTTACGATGATTTTGATACAATATATATAGCAGGTATCAGGAAAACAACCGATTGGGATTTTCTGCTCAGGGAAAGGATCGTTTAAAGCAGAATCACAGGGGAGATGATTTTTGGTTTCCAACAAACGGGTTTTTGTTTTTGCGTAATACAAAAAAATCCTTACCTCCGATTCGGTTAAACTGATTAAAGTTATCGCGAGGGGAACCCAGGCGAATGGACAAAATGCTCATTTTTATATATCAGTTAAAGATTCGA
>JAAUTT010000627.1 GCA_012031335.1 Bacteroidales bacterium
GCGAAGTATTCACTTTCGTCAATCTATTTTTGTAGCATTTGCTACCTTTTCAATTTCCCTGCTCGGCGTAGCGTTCCTTTATCTCCCCCTAAACCGCCTCCGGCCATATTCTTCTGTCACTCCATCCAAAAAGACATTCAAGAACCTTATTACCGTAACAAAAGCAACCATCTCAACTACCCATTAGAACCCTTCTCCAAGTCCCCCATATGGGAATGCAGGGTATACCCAACACACATTATTCCATTTGGAAATACTAAACAAAGTGTATAATTTTAGAAAGTTATGAATTACAAAGACAAACGATCCTTTAAATGGTCGATAAAAAAATAACGGCACTCATCGGTAAAGCCATTCGCGAGGGTAAATACCTGAATATTACCTACAGGAATAAAAATGGCGACATTACGCAATTCTGGATAAGTATCCTGGATATTAACGCAAATGGCGAACTCCGTGTCAACGAATTCAATGTTACAAAAGACGAACCTGTTTTAGATGCAAAAATTTATATATCAAGTATTCAGACGGCCGAAATTCTAAAATTTTCACACTACGATGTTTCCGATACATTGATCCAAAAGATCGATGAGGACGAAGGTTTGCAGAAATACGATTTTGACAGATACGACAACAACATATTAAACTATTATTTAGAATGCTACAAAGCAAACAACGACCCGTACCTGCACAAGCAGCATTTAATTCCAAACCTGGATCTAACCGGATTAGTCAATCAAAATCCATATCAACTAACCGATGAGCAACAAAAACATATTTTAAAAGAAATCTATAACAACAATTATAGCACATTCCACGATTACGAGCTTGCCTTATGCGAATTTTCAATTGATATTGTATCAAAAGGTAAGTTCGTTGTCGCCTATAGAAAATTAACGTACGATCCTGTTGAAAAAACGCTTCAACTGGGAATTAAGACATATTTTAATTCAAACTTCTATATTGAAGATATTAAATATTCCTTGTCCTATTATACAAACATAAGTCCCGACGATTTCGAAAACGTTATACCTTAAAGATAAATTAGGCACCATAGAATTATTAAATGACAACTTTAGATCTGGCGAACTACCTAACTCACGATCCGAAATTGGTGTTTTGGGATTTGCTCAAATAGATATATCCGGCATTTACGATGGAATAAATTCGGAACACACAAAGGAGGAACTGCAAATCCCATTAAAAGCCTTCTTCCAGAATTTATCCCTGCTCGACAGAAAAAATAGAAAAGAACCGCACATTGTTCTTTATGATAATAATGTCAATATCGACCAACTTCGGACCATTTATAACGCATTAAAATATCCTGTCACTTATGTGCAAGGTCCTCCGGGTACCGGCAAAACGCAAACCATCTTAAATATTGTGGTTAACTGCCTTACAAACAATAAAACATTGTTGATAACCTCAAATAATAATGTTCCTATTGACGGGATAAAGGATAAATTGTATTTAGGAAAATACAAAAACAAAGAAATCTTATTTCCAATTATCCGGCTTGGGAACAGGAAATGTATTGCCGGAGCCTTAAAGAAGATAAAAGAACTATTTGAGTTCGAAACAAACGACGTTCCTAAAGAAGAACTCCTGTTCAATTTGAAAGAAAAGTCGAACGTACGTAACAAAATATTGCTTGAGAAACTCTCTGATTTCGAGAAAAGAATTGAATTGGAGCAAAACTTGGGATTTGTCAACGGACTACTGTCAAAAGGCAGTTATTGGTTACTGGAACAAGAGAAAAAGAAACTTGAAGAGCAATTAAACCAAATTCCTGCAACTACTGACGATAATATTGATGGAATATTTGAGGTCATAAAAAACAATTATCAGTTGCTTCAATATTTTTACTTTGAGTGCTTGCGGTACATAAAACGTTTAAAAACCAAAGATTTCAGGGACCTGGTCGAAATATTGTACTTAAATAGCGAAGAGGAGCAGGTAAAAAAATTTAACAAATGGATTGCCAATGACCAGAACCTGGAAAAATTCACCAGCGTTTTCCCAATTATTCTCACAACCAATATTTCGAGCCGGAAATTAGGTCAGAATTTCAAATTCGATTTACTGACCATGGACGAAGCCGGCCAGTGCGACATTGCTACCAGTTTAATTCCAATATCGAAATGCAAAAACATGGTGTTAATTGGCGACACCAATCAATTAAAGCCCATTGTAGTCTTTGAAGAAAGCAAAAACAAACAGTTAATGAAACAGTTCGAAATAGACGAGGTTTACGACTATTTCAATAACTCCATACTTTCAGCCTATAAACGAATCGACAACATTTCGGGAGATATTTTATTAAGTTATCATTATCGTTGCGGCAAAAAGATTATCGACTATTCCAACATGCGGTTTTACGAGAACAAATTAAACCTTACAGCCATTAAATTCCCGGGCACCGTAAAATTACTGGTCGTAAACAATGTAAATCAAAAAAACAAAAACTCACAACTTGAAGAAGCAAAAGAAATTGTAAACTATATAAAGGACAATAAATTATCGGATGTTTTTATAATTACGCCTTTTCGAAACCAGGAACAAGTAATTAATCATTATTTAAACGAAGCAAAAGAAAAGGGGGAAATAGATACATCCGTAAGTTGCGGAACAATTCATAAAGTCCAGGGACAGGAAAATAAAACGATTATAATATCTACGGCCATTTCACAACAAACAGGGCCGAGAACATACGATTGGATTAAAGACAATAGCCAATTGATAAATGTTGGTGTTACACGCGCAAAAGAAAATTTAATTATTGTGGTAGATAAAAGATCAATAGATATTTTATCACGAAAAGATGATGATTTGTATGCTTTGATCGACTATGCAGAAAAAAAATGGGATAACAAAAATTTTCTCAAAGTATCGTTAATAAATTTTACGATTGGATTCTCCAACAATTCACAATTCGAAGACGAATTTTACATAACAATGAACCATTATTGTTCCATACAAGGTACCAGATTTGATAGAAATGTAAAAGTTATTAATTTATTTCCCGAAGAAAGGAATAATGCCCTTGTAAATCAAAAAGAATTTGATGCAGTACTTTACCTTGGAAATATTCCAAAAATTGTATTTGAAATAAATGGCAAAGAACACTATACAAAGAAAAATCGAATCAAATCGGATAAAATTAAAATGGAATTACTAACCGCTAAAAATATTCGCTTGGTTAATGTTCCAAATCAATATGTTAAACATTACGAATTCATCCGAGAACTAATCAATAAGTTCAAGGGGAATTTATATCAAAAATCATTGTTCGATGGCTACGATTTCACAAAGGGAAAAGTAATTTAATAAAAAAGACGAATTAAATTACCTGGCTCCCCCGCTCAAGATCGCGCCCAGCTACATTCATTTTACCAATTTTAGTAAAAGAAAGAGCAACTATCATCGTTTTGGTTTTAGATTTTGCGAAATATTTAATGAGTTTAAAGTTGAAGAAGTCTGTTCAATAGAATAAGCACGATTTGCCAACATGCAATAAACAAAATTGGGATTTAATTTGCTATTCAAGGTTTTAACTCGTATCAAATACCATGTAGCCTGATAATGATCGCTCTATAATCCCAAACTTTTCATATTGCCAAAGTTGGAATTTAAACAAAAACAACCGCCATGCACGATAAAATCGACCGGATAACGAAAATAATTCTTGACTATGAGAACAATTTGATCTCACCTGAAAAGGCATTGGAATCAATAAATGCAGTGTCAAATACCCTTGTTGACAGGGAATGGCTGGATGCTTACTGGAACGCGATGAGCCTGGATGAATTTGTCAGATTGATTGCTATCAAACCCATTGAAAATTGGAAAGGGCTAACTGACATGGATGCTTTAAAACTAATAGCTGAAATATTTGATAACCTCACTGATAGTGCTGTCACATCAAGAAACATAACCGCCCTTGAAAAACGCTATTCAAAACCAGAAGGGACAATAAGCAACCTGATTTTTTATAAGGATATCACTAACCCGACAGAAGTATTAAACCGGCTTAAGGTTAACACATCTATTGCATT